>NZ_FOOK01000007.1 GCF_900113175.1 Planifilum fulgidum
GCCCTGTTCCCGGTATTTCCGCATCCAGATCTTTAATCGCCCCACATCTTGAATCCCCAGCTCTTCAGCAATCTTTGCCTTGGGAATGCCCTGAAGCCTCATTTCCACTGCCTTCTTTTTCAGTTCAAAGCTATATGTCTTGAATTTCTGTCCTTTTCTTGCCACGAAAATCACCCCTTAAAGTAATTTTCACAGGGGTGTTTTCCTGTGTCTACTTTAAGGGGTGCACTTCAGCAAAGGGCGCGGGCTTTTTTTGCGCTTCCGCGTCGACCTGGATTTTCTGTAAAGAACGGCAAGGGGCGTGCCGAACAGGTGCGCTTTTTGTAAATTATTGGGTGTAAACCCGAAAAATACAAAAGATGAGTGCGAAAAGGAACGCTTTTACCCGGTATCAAAGGGGACTATGCACGGGGGCTTCGCTGAATTTATAATAGAATTTGCAGCAAATATAGAGGGAGGATGGACATGTTCAAGCGAGTCTTGGCCAAGCTGGGCGTCGGCTCCGCCACAGTCAATCTTGTCTTGGACAAGGATGAGTACACGCTGGGAGACACGGTGGAGGGGCAGATCCTGGTTGAAGGGGGAACCGTCGAACAGCGGATCAACAAAATCGACGTGGACCTGGTCCTGAGCGTCCGGGTGAAGGAGAAGGTGTTCTCCCACACCGTCGACAGCGCCTCCTTCCATACTCCCTTTCGCGTCGCTCCTTCGGAAAAAAAGGTGTTTCCCTTCACCTTTTCCCTGCCGAACAACCTCCTGATTTCGGGGAACACGGTCTGGTACGATTTTGTCACCCGCCTCGATATCGCCGACGGGGTCGACCATTCGGACCGGGATCCCGTTCGCATTCTTCCGCCCGAGCGGTTGAACCGCGTCTTGGAGGCCTTGGGGCGCCTCGGATTCCGGGAGAAACACGATTCCCGCTCCTTTGACGGGTATGTGCAGGAGTTCGAATTTTTCCCGACCGATTTCATGAGGGAGAGGATCGAAGAACTGGAATTTGTGGCCTCCCTCGAGGAAGACGGCATCCGGCTGCTCCTGGAAGTGGATCTTCGCACCCTTTTCGGCGGGGAGAAGGAATTGAAGAGGGAAGTTTTCCTGGAAAATTCGTTGCTTGAGGATGTAACCGCCCTGTCCGACCATTTCCGGGAGTTGATCGGGGAAATGGCGGAGAATCCGGGAGCGTTTTCCGGTTTCCGGTTTGATCACCATCCGCATCATGCCTTTTCCCGGTACGGAGGGGCGATCGGGGGACTGGCCGCCGGGGTGCTGGGGGGCCTCGTTCTCTCCGAGCTGGTGGAAGAGGTGGCGGAAGGGGCTGAGGATCTGGGCGAAGTCTTGGAAGATGTCGGCGATTTCTTCGATTTCGGCGGAGAGGACTGACGCGCGCCCTTCAGATCCACAGAGGCGCCTTGGATTTCGCGTGTCGCCCGCGGCAAGGCGGCCTCGGCAGGAAGTGTTTTCCCTTTGCCCTAAGACCCTTCCACAATCGTCCCGTCCGCGGACAGGTGAAAAATCGGGTGATCCGCGAAGCAGCCCGGAGCGCGGGTTTTGCCCGGCCCGTTTTGCGGAGCCGAATCGGGTCCCGGAAGAGGGCAGGCGCGGAAAAGGTTGTTGCCTGGGACGGCAACCCCCGGGGAGAAGCCCCGGGGGTTTCGCATTGTCCGTCGCGGGGGTCGGCTGGATACGGAAGAACCCTCGTGATACAATAGGTTTGATTCGCGAGGAAGTGTTCGGTGCCCGGCCGTGCCCTGCGGGGAGATTTTTTGAACCGGTTCGGACGGAGGATGGATATGGACAAACTGGTTTTGATCGACGGGAACAGTATCGCTTTTCGGGCCTTTTACGCCCTGCCCCTTCTGACCAACGGAAAGGGCGTTCACACCAATGCGGTGTACGGATTTACCATGATGCTGATGAAGGTGTTGGAGGAAGAGAAGCCCACCCACATGCTGGTGGCCTTCGATGCCGGGCGGATCACCTTTCGGCACGGAGAATATCGGGAATACAAGGGAAAGCGCGCCCAGACCCCCGCGGAGTTGTCCGAACAGTTGCCGCTGATCCGCGAAGTTCTGGATGCCTTCGGCATCCGCCACTTTGAGGCGGAGGGATACGAGGCGGACGACATCATCGGGACCCTGGCCAAGAGCGCCGAGGAAAAGGGGATGAATGCCCTGATCGTCACCGGGGACAAGGATCTGCTGCAGCTGGTGACGGACCGGGTGACCCTGCTGCTCACCCGGAAAGGCGTGACCGAGGGGGAGCGGTACGACCGGGAAGCGGTTTGGCAAAAGTATCAATTGACTCCGGAGCAGATCATCGATTTGAAGGGCCTGATGGGAGATGCTTCGGACAATATCCCCGGGATTCCGGGGGTGGGGGAGAAGACCGCCCTCAAGCTTTTGCACCGGTTCGGGTCCGTCGAAGGGGTGTTGGACCATGTGGACCAATTGACCGGAAAGCTGCGGGAGCGGGTGAAGGAACACGGCCGACAGGCACGGATGAGCAAGGATTTGGCCACCATTTACTGCGACGTTCCCCTCGGTTTTTCCGTGGAGGATACCCGCTACGAGGGATATGACCGGGGCCGCGTCGCCGCCCTCTTTGAACGGCTGGAGTTCAAATCGCTCCTGGAGCGGATCGGCGGGAAGGAATCGGTTTCCGGTTCCTCCCGGAAGCTGCGGAAAGTGGAAGTTCAAACGGTGGAACCGGAGGACCGGGAATCCTGGAATGATTTTTTGGAAAACCCCCTCCTCTCCCTCTGGCTGGAGATGGACGGGGAAAATTATCACCGGGCGGAGATCATCGGCCTGGCCCTTTCCGACGGGGAGACGCACCTGTATGTTCCCTGGCGGACCGCCCGGGACTGGGAAAATCTCCACCGCCTTCTGGCCGACGAAGAAAGAAAAAAGATCGTCTACGACGGCAAGCGGCTCCAGGTGGTCCTGAAGCGGCGGGGTCTTGAGGCCGGCGGATTGGCCTTCGACGCGCTTCTCGCTTCCTACCTGCTGGATCCCTCCGAATCGGGACACAGCCTGAGCGACCTGGTCCAGCGGAAGATGGACGGATCCCTTCCCCCGGACGAAGAGGTGTACGGGAAAGGGGCGAAGCGCCGCCTTCCCGGGGAAAGAGAGCTGGCGGAGCACCTGGCCCGCAAGGCGGAGGCGCTGAAGCGCCTTTATCCCCTGCTCAGCGAGGAGATCCGGGAGGCCGGCATGGAGTCCCTGCTGTTCGAGATGGAGCTGCCCCTGTCTCGGGTGTTGGCCGAAATGGAGCTCCACGGAGTCCGGGTGGACCGGGACCGGCTTTTGGATCTGGGAGAGGAGTTGAAGGAGCAGGCGGAGTCGCTGACGCGGCAGATCTACGAGCTGGCGGGAACCGAATTCAACATCAATTCCCCCAAGCAGCTGGCGGAAATCCTGTACGACAAGCTGGGGCTGCCCGTGCTGAAAAAGACCAAGACCGGCTATTCCACCAGCGCCGACGTGCTGGAGAAGCTGGCGCCCCAGCACGAAATTGTCGAGAAGATCCTTCATTACCGGCAGATCATGAAGCTGATCTCCACTTACGTGGAGGGCCTGCTCAAGGAGATCGATCCCGAATCCGGAAAGATCCACACCCGTTTCAATCAGACGATCACGGCGACGGGAAGGCTCAGCAGCACGGAACCGAACCTGCAGAATATCCCGATCCGGCTGGAGGAAGGCCGCCGGATCCGACAGGTGTTCGTCCCGTCGGAGCCGGGCTGGCAAATCCTTTCCGCCGACTATTCCCAGATCGAACTGCGGGTTTTGGCCCACCTTTCCGGCGACGAATCCCTGAAGCAGGCGTTTTCCGAGGATATGGACATCCACACGAAGACGGCGATGGATGTGTTCGGCGTGCCGGAGGACGAGGTGACCTCCCTCATGCGCCGGCAGGCCAAGGCGGTCAATTTCGGGATCATCTACGGCATCAGCGATTACGGATTGTCCCAGAATCTGAACATCCCCCGCAAGGTGGCGGCGCAGTTTATCGAGCGTTACTTCCAAAGTTACCCCGGCGTGAAGGAGTACATGGACCGCGTGGTGGAGCAGGCCCGGAAGGACGGCTACGTCACCACGATGCTCAACCGGCGCCGGTACCTGCCCGAGATCCGTTCCCGCAACTACAATCGTCGCACCTTTGCCGAACGAACGGCGATGAACACCCCGATTCAGGGCTCGGCGGCGGACATCATCAAGACGGCCATGGTCCGCCTTCACCGGGAGATAAAGCGGCGGCGCGTCAAAAGCCGCATGCTCCTGCAGGTCCACGACGAGCTGATCTTTGAAGTGCCGGAGGAGGAACTGGAGGAGATGAAAAACCTGGTGAGGACCGTGATGGAACAGGCGGTTCCGCTGTCCGTGCCCCTGAAGGTGGACATTCACACGGGACAAACCTGGTACGAAGCCAAGTGACGGGAGGAATCGCCTTGCCGGAACTGCCAGAAGTGGAAACGGTGAAACGGACCCTGCAGCGGCTGATTATCGGAAAAACCGTTGAGGACGTGGACGTGTTCCTGCCGAAAATCATCAAGGAACCCTCCGATGTCAATCTGTTTGTTGAGCGGCTCAGGGGGCGGAAGGTGACGGGCCTTGGCCGGAGGGGCAAGTTTCTCAAGATTTTTTTCGATCCCTGGGTGCTGGTGTCCCACATGCGCATGGAGGGCAGATACCGGCTCCTTCCCCGGGAGGAGCCGCTGGAAAAGCACACCCACGTCGTGTTCCGCTTTGCGGACGGAACCGATCTGAGGTACCGGGACGTCCGCCAGTTCGGGACGATGCACCTGTTCTTGCGCGGGGAGGAGGAACGCCGTCCCCCGCTGAACAAGCTGGGGCCGGAGCCCTTGTCCGAGGAGTTCACATTGGAACGATTCCGCAAGAGGCTCTCCGGCAGAACCACCCGGCTGAAGGCCCTTCTCCTCAATCAGGAGTTTCTGAGCGGTTTGGGAAACATTTACGTGGACGAAGCGCTGTTTGAAGCGGGCCTCCATCCCGAGCGCCCCGTGCCGTCCCTTTCCGAGGAAGAGTCGGAGCGCCTTTTCAGGAGCATCCGCTCCACGCTGGAGAGGGCCGTGGAGGCGGGGGGATCCACCGTCCGCTCCTATGTGGACGGCAACGGGGAGATGGGCATGTTTCAATTGCAGATCCAGGTATACGGCCGCCGGGGAGAACCCTGCCCCCGGTGCGGCGGGCCCATTCAACGCCTGGTGGTCGCCGGCAGGGGAACGCACCTCTGTCCGAAATGTCAGCGGTGAGGCCGATCGAAGCCTTCCCTTTCGGGAAGGCTTTTTCCTTTGTCTGCCTCCATGCTGTCGGAAAAAAATAATTTTATTCAGAAACAAGCAGGAATTTGGTATAATAGTCTCGTAACTTATTCAATAAAGTTTAATATCGACGCCGAAATCGTTTCTGCACTTCTTCATTGGATGCGCTTTCATCTCCATTCATCCCGTTTCTTATTCAACTCAGTTTATAAACGGAGGTGATGCGGCTGCTTCGAGGAGATCACCGTTTGGTGAAACAAGTGAACCGGACGCAGGTGTTGGATCTGTTTCGCACATTGGGGCCCTTGACCAAGTCGGAAATTGCGGAGCACACCCAGCTGACCTTTGCCGCCGTGTCGAAGATTGTGAGGGATCTGGAGTCTTCGGGCATCGTCATTCCCCAAGGGGAAGGAAAATCCAGCGGAGGACGGAGGCCCGTCCTCTATGCCCTCAATCCGGATGCCCTTTATGTGGTGGCGGTGGACGTGTCGGTGGAGGAAATCCGGGTGGCGCTCATGGATGTTCACACCCGGATCGCCGGCGAGCGGCGCCTGCCGGCTCCTTCGGGAAAAAATCCCCGGGATTACACGTTGCTCGCCGCCCGGGCGTTTCGCGAGCTGGTGGAGGAATCCGGGGTGGATGAAGGAAAAATCATCGGTTGCGGGGTTTCCACGCCGGGGCCCGTCAACGCCCAAACCGGGGAAATCTTTCATCCCCCGAACCTTCCCTGGGGCGTCGTTCCCTTCAAGGATCTGATGGAAGAAGCGCTGAAGATGCCGGTCAAAGTGGAGAAGGATGCCAACCTGTCCGCCCTGGGGGAAAGGTGGCGCGGAGCGGGCAGAGACGTGGAAAACCTGATTTACGTTCTCGTCGGGGAAGGCATCGGGGGCGGCATCGTCATCGGGGGCACCCTGTATCAGGGAAATCCGTTCGGGGCGGGAGAGATCGGCCATGTGACGGTGGATATCGACGGGTTTCGCTGCAACTGCGGCAATTACGGGTGTCTGGAGGCGATGGCGTCCGGATTGGCCGTCGTCCGAAGGGTGGAGCGGGAGCTCCGCCGGGGGGCGGTGAGCAGCGCCTATCCGGAGGACGTGGAGTCGATCACGCTTCCCGTGGTGTTGAAGGCCCTTCGGGAAGGGGATGATCTGACCTGTCGGATTTTCGACGATTCCGCCCGGATGCTGGGCATCGGCCTCACCGGCGTTTTCAATTCCTTCGCGCCGGAAAAGGTGATCATCGGCGGGAAGATGGTCTGGGCGTATCCGAAGATGGTGGAGATCGCCGCCGAGATCACCCGGCAGCGCGTCGTTTCCGTGCTGAAGGACCGGGTGTCGATCGTGCCCGGGGAGCTGGGCGAAGACGCCTCGCTGATCGGCGCCGCCGCGTTGGTGATCGAGGACCTTTTTACCCTGCATCTTTGACAGGGAGGGAGAAGCATGAGGAAAGCGCTGATCGTGTGTGCCGCTTTGCTGTTGGTGCTGGTCCAGACGGCCTGTTCTTCCGAAGGGGAAAGCGGGGGGAAAGTGGAGCTGACCTACTGGCCCGCGGCCAATCCTTCGGAGGTGGAGTTCGCCAAGGAAGTGGTCAAGGAGTGGAACGAGAAACATCCCGACATTCAGGTGAAGATGGAGCCCCTTCCCGCCAGCCGTTCCTCGGAGGAGGTCATTTTAAGCTCGATCGCCGCGGGAACCACCCCGGACATCACATCCAACATCAACCCGGGGGCGTTGGGGCAGTTTGTGGAAGCCGGAGGGATGCTGGCCATCGACGAGATTGAAGGGGCGATGGAATATATCACGGAGCGGACCCCGAAGGAGACCGTGGAAGCCTTCAAATCCCCCGACGGCCATCTCTACCAGATCCCCTGGAAGGGCAATCCCGTCATGATCCTCTACAACAAAAAACACTTCGAGGAAGTGGGGCTGGATCCGGATAATCCGGACATCGGCACCTATTCCAAATTCCTGGAGGCGGCCAGAAAGCTGGCCCGCGACAAGAACGGCGACGGAAAACCGGACGTCTGGGCGATCAATCCCAACGTGGAACAAACCTGGTGGCAGCGGTTTTTCGATTTCTACCCCTTCTATCTGGCGGCCACGGGGGGAGAGACGCTGCTGAAGGACGGCAAAGCGGCCTTCAACAATGAAGCCGGTCTGGAGGTCGTCCAATTGTTCCGAACCCTCTTCGAGGAAAAACTGGCTCCCAATTCCACCTACAAGGAAAATCTGTTGGCCAAAGGAAAGGTCTCCATGACCATCACCGGTCCCTTCGCCTTGCCGGATCTGAAGAAGCAGGCGCCGGACATGGAGATCGGCGTCGCTCCGATCCCGGTTCCCGACGATCAGGAGGGGAAAGAGGTGATCACCTACGGCGATCCGAAAAACATCGGGATTTTCAGCACGACCAAGCATCCCAAGGAAGCCTGGGAGTTCGCCAAGTTCCTGATCAGCAAGGAGAATGACCGCAAATTCCTGGAGATGACCCAGCAAATCCCCTTCCGCAAAGGGATCGACCAGGATCCGGAGACGAAAAAGTTCTTTGAGGAAAATCCGGTGCTTCAGGCCTTTGCCAAGCAGGCTCCCTACACCCGGGCGACGGATGATTCGGACAAGCTGACGGATATCTTCGACGCCTTGTCCCTGGAGTATCAGCAGGCGGCGGTGCTGGGGAAAAAGTCTCCGAAGGCCGCCCTGAACGAGGCGGAAAAGAAAGTGAACCAGCTTCTCAAGAAATGACGGGCTGACGGATGGTTTCTCAAAGGGAAGTCCCCCAGTCTTCTCGCCCGGGGGACTTCTTTTTGCGCGAAAGGAGTCCGGGGAGGAAAAAACCTCCCCGCAGACCTTGCCGGGAGGTGACAGCGGTTGAAACGGAGCGTCCGGTCCGCCTATCTTCTGATTTCGCCCTACCTGCTGTTTCTGGCGGTGTTTTTGATCTATCCCGTTTTCTTTTCCATCTGGCTCACCTTTCATGATTGGAACATCGTGTCGCCGGAGATTCCCTTCGTCGGGCTGGAAAATTACCGTCGCCTGCTCGGCGACGAGCTGTTCTACAAGGCCCTGTGGAACACCTTTCGCTTCATTATGATCAACATTCCGCTGCAGATCGTCCTGGCCCTTTTGCTGGCCGTCGCCCTGAACCAGCCGATCAAGGGAAGGGGTTTTTTCCGGGCGGCCTACTTTCTTCCTGTGGTCACCTCCGGGGTTGTGATCTCCTTTCTCTGGTCGTGGATGCTGTCGACGGACGACGGGATCATCAATGAAGTGCTGGGTTGGTTCGGGATCGGCCCCGTCCCTTGGCTGACCAGCGAAACCTGGTCCATTCCTTCCATCGCCTGGGTGGCCGCCTGGAAAAATCTAGGTTATTATGTGGTGATTTTTCTGGCCGGCCTGCAGAGCATCCCGAAAACCCTGTACGAGGCGGCGCGGATCGACGGGGCGGGGCCGGTTCAGATCTTCTTCCGGATCACCTTGCCCATGTTGAATCCGGCGATGCTGTTGGTGCTGGTCATGTCCACGATCAACGGGTTTCAGCTGTTCACGGAACCCTTCATCATGACCGGAGGCGGACCGGCCAACAGTTCCCTGTCCGTGGTGATGTACATCTACAAAAACGCTTTTCAGAGCCTGGACATGGGTTATGCCGCGACCATCGGGCTGGCGCTGGCCCTGATCATCCTCACCGTGTCCCTCTTGCAGAAAAAGCTCCTGGAGCGGGATGCCTACTATTGATGAAGGAGGGGGAAGGCCGAGATGAACGCCGGACTTGGAAAGTGGCTGAAAACGGGGATTTTTTACCTGGTCCTGATTGCCGGCGCCGTCCTTTTCATCTTCCCGTTTTACTGGATGGCGGTGGCTTCGATCAAAACGCCCCGGGAAGTGTTTGACCTCAATCTGATTCCGTCGGAGATCACCTTTCAAAGTTACAACTACATGCTGGACCGGATTCCGGTGGCAAGGTCGCTTTTCAACAGCTTTGTCTTTGCCGGCGGGGTCACCCTGATCACCCTCGTGGTGACTTCGATGGCCGGGTATGCCTTGGCCCGTCTGAAGTTTTGGGGAAGGGACGTGCTTTTCTCCGTCGTTCTCCTGACGATGATGATCCCGTTTCAGCTGCTGATGATTCCCCTGTATGTGATCGTGGTCAAACTGGGGTGGATGAACTCCTACGCCGGATTGATTCTGCCGATTTCCGTCAATGCCCTGGGCATCTTCATTTTCCGGCAGTTCTTCCGCACCATTCCCCAGGAACTGATCGATGCGGCCCGGATTGACGGAGCCAGCGAACTGCAGATCCTGTTCCGGGTCATGCTTCCCCTGTCCCGGCCGGCGATGATCACGGTGGCGATCCTCACCTTCATGGGACCGTGGAACGATCTGTTGTGGCCCCTTCTGGTGACCCGGGAGCAGGAGATGATGCCCCTGGCCCAGGCGGCCACCCTGTTCGGCCTGGAGGGTCAAGGGGGGCAGTGGGGGAGTATTATGGCAGTAAACACCCTTCTCGCCCTTCCCGTCGTCCTCCTGTATCTGTTCTTCCAGCGGTATTTCATCGAAAGCATCAGCAATACCGGGATGAAGGGATGAACCGGCGGGTTGAAGGGCGATCATCGCCGTCGGGGGGAATCGGATCCCCTCCGGCACCCCCAGGATGAAAGGCGCCACATTCCAGGGTTTCAAATCAAGGATTGCAGACGAGTCGGGAGGTTGGATGCCGTGTCGTTTGTCATGGGCCGATGCATCGGCGTGGATGTGGGAGGGACCAAAATCGCCGCCGCCCGGGTGGAGTCCGACGGCTCCCTGAGCCGGCGGTTTCGGACGGATACCCGGGCCGACGAGGGACCCGACGGAGTGATCGAACGGATTTGCCAAGGGATCGAGCAAGTGATGGGGGAAGAAAAGGTGGAGGGGATCGGCATCGCCTGTCCGGGGCCTCTGGATGCCCGCACCGGGGTGGTTCTTTCTCCGCCCAATCTGCCCGGTTGGGACCGGATTCCTCTGAAAGACCGGCTGGAGGAGCGATTCGGCGTGCCCGTCCGGGTGGAAAACGACGCCAATGCGGCCGCTTGGGGGGAATATCTGCTGGGAGCGGGCCGGGGGGCGGATCCGATGGTCTACATCACCGTGAGCACCGGCATCGGCGGCGGAATCGTTTTGGATGGGCGCCTGTATCGGGGAGCCGACACGTTTGCCGGGGAGATCGGGCACACGATCGTCGATCCCGGGGGAGCCCCCTGCAGCTGCGGGCGCAGAGGGTGTCTCGAGGCGCTGGCGTCCGGGACGGCGATCGCCCGGGCGGCAGCGGAAGCCGTGCGCAAGGGAAACCGGCGGATCAGAGAAGCGGGCGGGAGCGCGCCGCGGGCGGAACACGTTTTCGCCGCATACCGGGATGGGGACGAGGATGCTTCCAGGATCGTGCGCGAAGCGGTCCGCCATCTCGCCATCGGCATTTCCAACATCGTCCACCTGTTCAATCCTCGGGCCATCGTGATCGGGGGCGGGGTGGCCCGCGCCGGGGACGCGCTGTTTGCTCCCCTCCGGGAGAGGATCCGGGCCTTCCTGATGCCGTCCTTTGCGGGGACCTTTGAGCTTCTGCCGGCAAAACTGGGGGAGGATGCCGGCGTGGTCGGCGCCGCCGCGCTGTGGGCGGAGCGGCCAAAGTGAGCCTCCCCCCTTTGGACTGATTAGACTGAAACATGGAAAATTGAGGAGTGATTGTAAGTGTCGAAATCATCGATTCTTTTTCCTTTCGGTTCCTTTGTGAAGCATGAATCCAACCCGATTTTATCCCCCCGCGGAGAAGGATGGGAATCCAAGGATGTGTTCAATCCCGCCGCGGTCGTGAAGGACGGCAAGGTGTACCTGCTGTACCGGGCGGAGGATCGCACCGGCATGGGGAAGTGGAACGGGACGTCCCGCATCGGTCTGGCGGTGAGTGAGGACGGAATCCGCTTTGAGCGCCATCCCGAACCGGTACTGATTCCGACGGAGCCCTATGAAGCGGACGGCGGATGCGAAGATCCCCGGGTGACCCAGATCGGCGACACCTATTATATGACCTATACGGCCTATGACGGCAAAAACGCCCGGATGTGCCTGGCCACATCCAAGGATCTGTTCAACTGGGAGAAGCACGGCATCGTCTTCCCGGGATGGGAAGGGGACCAGGCCAGGGAATGGTCCAAGGCCGGAGCGATTCTCCCGGAGAAGATCAACGGCAAATACGTCATGTATTTCGGAGACAGCTGCATCTGGATCGCCTATTCCGACGACGCGATCCACTGGGAACCCGTGAAGGAACCGGTCCTCAGACCCCGTGAAAATCCCGACGACTTCGACAGTCTGCTGGTGGAGCCGGGCCCCCAGCCCCTTCTGACGGAGGAGGGGATCCTCCTGATTTACAACGGTGCCCGGAAGCTGAGCGAGAGCGGAAGGAGCGGAACCGGGAACATCCACGCTTTTCCCGTCCGCTATGAGGCGGGACAGGTGCTGTTTTCCCGGGAGAATCCGGCCCAGGTGATCCGGCGGACGGAAACCAGCTTTTTCGCTCCCGAATCCCAGGCCGAGACGGAAGGACAGGTGGATAACGTCGTCTTTCTGGAAGGGCTGGTGGAGTTTAAGGGAGCCTGGTATTTGTACTACGGAATGGCGGATTCCCACATCGGCGTGGCCATTTACCGTCCGTAGAGGGGGTGAAGATCGTGTCCCTGAAAAGGCTGGTTGCCGGTGCGGTGGCCGGCGCGTTGTTGGCGGCCGGATCCGCTTTTCCGGCCGCCGCCAAGCCGCCGGTGAATGAGGAGCCAAAATCCCTGTACCGTCAATTGGTCAATCTGGACCACCTCAATCATCTGCAGGATGAGGTGATCCTGGGGGGCCGGAAGATGGCGGTGACCCGGATTTACTCGGAGTATCCGGATTACGGATGGGTGGATGCCGGCGAGGAAGGGATCGGCTGTGTCGATGACACGGCCCGGGCCGCGGTGGTGTATCTCACCGATTTTGAGCGGACCGGAGACCGCAAGAGCCTGGAGAGGGCGAGGAAGGCGCTCAATTTTGTCCTGCACATGCAGGCGGAGGACGGAGAGTTTTACAATTTCGTCCGGAAGGATTATTCCATCAACCGGGACGGACCGACCAGCCGCAAATCCATGAGCTGGTGGGCCGCCCGCGCCATGTGGGCCTTGGGGCACGGTTACCGGGTGTTCCGGAAGGAGGATCCCGCCTATGCCGCGGAGCTCAGGGAGCGGTTCCTGCTTGCCAACGAGGCCCTGCAGCGGAAAATCGGGCCGGATTACGGCAAGTACCGCCGGATCCACGGCAAAAAAGTTCCCGCCTGGATCGACGAATTTGACGCCTTTTCCAACGCCCTGTTGGGGCTGACGGAGTTTTACCGGGCGGAGCCACTGCCCGAAGTGGCGGATTCCATGGTGAAGCTGGGGGATGGATTGTCCCGCTATCAGTTGGGGACCTTTTCCGAATACCCCTACCGGGCGCACATGGATTGGAGCGGCTCCGTCCAGCTCTGGCACGCCTGGGGAAGCTCCCAACCGATGACGCTGGCGAGGGCGGGAAAGGTGCTGAACCGCAGGGACTACATTGAATCGGCGCGGGAGGCGGCGGAGGGGATTTACGCCCATCTGCTCGTCTCCGGGATGATCAAGGAGATGGCCCCCACTCCCTTCTACTATGAGCAGATCGCCTACGGGGCCAACCGGATGGTCCAGGGGCTGATCGCCGTGGGAGAGGCCACGGGGGATCACAAATACCGGCGGATGGCGGGGCTGGCCGCCTCGTGGTTCTTCGGGAACAACGACGCCGACGCGGTGATGTACGATGTCCAAACCGGGCGGGGATACGACGGCATCGTCGGCCCCGGGAAGATCAATCGCAATGCCGGAGCCGAATCCACCATCGAAGCCTTGATGACCATGCAGTCCGTCGCATGGGATAAGAAGGCGTCGCGGTATCTTTGGGCGGACAGGGAGGAAGTCCACAGCTTACGCATCTTTGAGGCGGAGCGGGCGAAAGCCGTCTCCGGCGCTCCGGAAATCGTCACGCCGGAATCCCCGTGGACCGGGGAGTCTCTGTACAGCGACCGGTTGGTGAAGATGGCAGACGGGGACGCCCTGCAGATCGTCGTGGATCAGGGCCGGGCGGAGACGGTGCAGCTGGAGGCAACCTTTGAGAGGCAGGCGGAGCCGAAAGGAAGGGGGACCTTGTCGCTGATCGTCAACGGCAAGGAAGTGGTCCGGCATGATACCGGCGGTTCGCCGGATGCGGATTACCTGTGGCGGGAAGCTCTTCGGAGGGTCAAGCTGAAAAAGGGAGAAAACAGGATCATCCTCTCGTACCGGGGAAAGCGCCCCTTGATCCTGGACAACCTCGTCCTTCAGCCGGTGCGCAGTTTCGCCGAGTTCCGGTTGCCGGGGAAGGAAAAGGTGATTTTTCTCAGAGATTTGGAGAAGGAAAGGAACCTCTTGACGGGCCGATGAAAAAATCGCTGAAGCCCTTTCCCGCTTCGGAAAGAAGGGACTATTCCCCAACATCGCCCGGGGGTCGGTCACAGGACCGGCCCCCCTTTTTGGATTGGGGGAAGGGATCGGGGATTCGGCATCGTGCCGAAGGCGGTCACGGGCAATTCGGTTCTGCATTGGAGGAAGTCGGTTGGGCGGGTTGCGGGGCTTTCGCGATCCCGCTATTTTCCGGCCCCTGATGGGCGGCCGGAGGATCCGGCATCAGAACTTGCCGGAGGGCTTTTTCGGAAAGCGCGGGATGGCCAGTGCGGCCGAAGGACAGGTGGCGATCGTCATCGGCGGCGCAAAGGGAATCGGTCCCGACTCGGTTCGGGAGCTACCCGGGAGGGACTCAAGGTGGTGGGGGATATTGACCCCGCGGGGGAGCGGACGGCGTCCGAAATGGCGGAAAAAGGGGAGCAGTCCGCTTCACATCCATGCGACCCCCTCCGATGATGAGAGCGTGGAGGGCTGAAGTTTGGACATCATGTTCCACAATGCCGGGATCGGCAATCCGCCCGTCCTCGACATGCCTCCGGAGGAGTGTCACCGGCCCGTTGCCGTCAACCAGCGCGGGGTTTTTTGCGGGACCAAGGCGGCGCCGTGAGGAAAAGGGCGGCGCCATCATCGACACCGCTTCCGCAGGCGGTTTTTTGCGGATCGAAGACCTTTTCCTGTCATGCCGGGGATGAGGACCGAGGCGGCGGACCTGGAGCTGGCCCGGTCCATATCCGGGCGGTGGCCGCCGTGCCGGGGCCGGTGGACGCGGAGATCGTCGCCCCGTGGAAACCGCGTCCCGACCGGCGGCGGACGGTGGAAAAGACGGGGACGGGTGACAAAGCCCGAAGCGGTGGCCTCCGCCCGGCGACGACGCCTCCTCTGTGAATGTTTCCGTCCTGTTCGTGGGAAGGTGCGGCCGCCATCAAGCGGCGAGGGGAAGAGGCATCCAAACCGACGGGGATGACTTCTCAGCCAAACGACCTTCTCCCGATGCGCTCCATGGGGTGCCTCTTTCGGAGCGGGGATTTTCGTCATCGGAACCTGGATGAAGGAGCGGTCCGTCTCCCGGATGCAGGGGGAATCCGGTTCCGCCGTCCGTTACGACGGGACCGATGGTGATCGTGTCCATTCTCGGGAAATGCCGGGGGATTTTTATGGAGCTCCGCATATACATTCTACGGATTGACGGAGATCCGAAGGGACCCGAGGCGCAGACGAAAGCGGATCCCCGTTTCATCGCCCTGAAAGGAGGTGAAAACCGGTGATCAAACCCTTATGCGGCGGACGAGGTCCCGTCAGTCCCGATCCGGATGAACAGAAGGGCGGCGAGCAAAAGGGAGCGGCGTTTTCATAACAAACATTTTTCGTCGGAGGCTCCTCGACGGGTGTCCGAAAATCGGGAAGGGTGCAACCGTGATGGCCGGGCTGCACCCTTTTGTGCGGGAGCCCGAAAGGAAGACGTTTCTGTCTTGTCCCTCCAAGGGAAAGGGAGGGTAGACGGGGAATTCTTTAACAGGAGATGATTTCGAGAAAAATGCGCGCTGAAAATGAGGAGATCGCGGAGGGTCCCCTAGAGATCGCCCCGTCGGCCTGGACGTCTTTCCGGCGACCGCGACGCGGCGAAAAGATCATCGAAGCGGGATGCAGCCGGATGTTTTCCGCCGGAAGCCCGGAGGATAGGATGTCCGCCGGCCGCTGCCCGGGGGCGGATCGGATCGTGGAATTCCACCGCGGCCCTTTTTCCGACGAAGAGAGGTGAAGGGAATTCTGCGGTTTTCCCGCCGCCGGCGGAACACGGCCCATCCACCGGGCCCGATCTTTTTACGGCGCGTCGGCGGCCCGGCATTTGCAGGAGGTGAACACATCTCATCTGTGCCGGTTTCCGGCGCGGGTTTCTCTGGAGGATCCTTTGTGTGCGCCGTCCGGCAAAGACCGATGGGATCCGGATGAGGCGGCCGTTTTGGCGGGATGGGGGAAGCCGCACGCGAAATTGGACGCGGGCGGCCAGGCGACTGGCGCGAGGGGAAAGCCGCCCTCCGTCGCGCCGCAGGCGTTGACACAGTCGCTTTCAGGGAAGGCGGTTGGCGCCCTTGGTAGCGAGGGCGGGAGAGCGCCGGTGCAGGGGGACATTCCGCCTTCTTCCTTCCGCCTCAAAATTGGATTTTGTTCCCGAAACCGTGTTATGATTTTCATATATCGGGCAAAAGGGAAGGAGGGGAGCCATGCGTGTCGGATTGACCGGTGGAATCGCGACGGGCAAGAGCACGGTTTCCCGGATGCTGCGGAATCGCGGCGCGGCGATCGTCGACGCCGATCAGGTGGCCCGGGAGGTGGTGGAGCCCCATACGCCGGGATGGCGTCGTATCCGGGAGCGTTTTGGCGATCAAATCCTGCTTCCCGACGGTTTCCTCGACCGGAAGGCCCTTCGGAACGTGGTTTTCCGCGATGCTCGGGCCCGCAGGGATTTGAACGAAATTTTGCATCCCCTGATCCGGGAGAGAATGATGGAAAAGGCCGAAATGCTGGAAAAGGAGAAGCCGGAAAGAATCATCGTGTTTGACATTCCCCTCCTTTATGAGAGCGGGCTGACCCGGTGGGTGCGAAAGGTGATCGTGGTGTATGTCCCGGAATCGGTTCAAATCCGCCGATTGATGGAGCGGGAGGGAATCGGGGAAGAGGAAGCGCTTCGCATGATTCGGGCACAGATCCCGATCGAGGAGAAAAAACGAATGGCGGACTGTCTCATCGACAATTCCGGCTCACTGGAGGAAACGGAAAGACAGGTTGATCAGCTATGGAAATGCCTGATCTCAGAAAGTGGATTCGGCCCGCAGTGATGGCCCTGCCCTCGAAACGGAAGATGGCCCTGGGTTTTTTTCTGTTGTTGTTTTTTTTCTCGGTCATTTCCCCGCTGTTCAACCAATGGATGTATCCCCTCGAATACGAGGAGCACATTCTGTACAGCGCGGAAGCCACCGGAGCCGATCCCTTTTTGGTGATGGCCATCATTCGGGTGGAGAGCAAGTTTGATCCTCACAAGCGATCACCGAAGGGAGCCCAGGGCCTGATGCAGCTGATGCCCGAGACGGTGGACTGGGTGATTGCGGATGGCAAGTTTTCTCCCGCCTTTCGCGACCTGGTGTATGAACCATCGGTCAACATACATATGGGCAGTTATTACATATCTGGTCTGGTCAGGGAATTTGGGGGCAACAAAATCGCGGCGATCGCCGCTTACAATGCCGGACCGGGCAATGTCAAGCGTTGGATGAGGGAGGGAAGGTGGGACGGGACCCGCCGGAATCTGAGTGGCGTGCCTTTTGGGGAAACGCGTCACTATGTCCGCCGGGTTACCTTTTTTTACGAGAGGTACCGAACCTTATACGGCCATCTGATCGAAAGAAAGGAGTCCTACACCCTGCCCCAGTAGGCTTCCGGGTTTTCTAAAACCGGAGAGCATCCCCAACACAGGGGGGCGCTGGAACCTTTTGCCAACCAGGCGGCGAAAGGCGGCGCCCCTTTTTGCATCCCTTGGGACGTGTTTTGTCCCGGTGAGGCAAATTTTGTCGTCGCATTGAAATATGTGACATACTGCTTATAATGAAAAGAGGGTATTTTGATGTCTACTTCGATTGAGGAAGGGGAAAATCATGCCACTTCGAGTTGCCATCAACGGTTTTGGACGAATCGGGCGAATGGTTTTCCGCAGAGCGATGCGTGAAGCCGATCTCCGGGTGGTCGCCGTGAATGCCAGCTATCCGCCGGAGACGCTGGCCCACCTGATCAAATATGATACGGTGCACGGGATGTTTGAGGGAGAAGTGGTGGCGGAGGCGGACGGCTTCACCGTGAATGGCCAAAGGGTGAAGCTTTTGTCCGACCGGGATCCCTCCCGCCTTCCCTGGGGCGATATGGATATCGACGTGGTGGTGGAGGCCACCGGAAAGTTCCGGGATCGGGAAGGGGCCGGAAAACACCTCAGGGCCGGGGCGAAGAGGGTGGTCATCACGGCACCCGGCAAGGACGAGGATGTCACCATCGTCATGGGAGTCAATGAAAGCGCATACGATCCGGAAAGGCACCGCATCCTCTCCAACGCTTCCTGCACCACCAATTGCCTCGCTCCCGTGGTCAAGGTGCTGCACGAGTCCTTCGGCGTGGAACACGGACTGATGACGACGGTTCATTCCTACACCAACGACCAGAAAAACCTGGACAATCCCCACAAGGATCTCCGGCGGGCCCGGGCATGCGCCCAATCGATCATTCCGACCAAAACGGGTGCGGCCCAGGCGATCGGCAAGGTGCTGCCGGAGTTGGACGGGCGGTTGAACGGGCTGGCGCTGCGCGTTCCCACTCCCAATGTTTCGGTCGTCGATCTGGTGGCGGATCTGGCGGTGCCGGTGACGGCGGAAGAGGTGAACCGGGCCTTCAAGCGAGCGGCGGAGACCCATATGAAGGGAATTCTCCAGTATTGCGACGCCCCGCTCGTCTCCTCCGACTTTAACGGAAATGAACACTCCGCCGTCATTGACGCCCTCTCCACCATGGTGACCGGGGAGCGGCAAGTCAAGGTTTTGGCCTGGTATGACAACGAGTGGGGATATTCCTGCCGTGTTGTGGATTTGTTAAAGCTGATCGGACGGCTGCAGGGAGCCGGTCGGACCAAGCAGGAAGTGGCATTGTAAATTCCGAAAGAAACGTTCCCGTCGCCTTGGAAGGACGGGAACTTTTTTTGTTTTCAGCATGCGGCAAAAAGAGGATACAATGAGGATGAAGGAGGGATGCTTGGATGAGATGCCCCTATTGCGGATCGATGGGAAGCCGGGTGCTGGATTCCCGCCCGGCCAACGAAGGAAAATCGATCCGGCGACGCCGCGAATGCGAAAGCTGCGGAAGGCGGTTTACCACCTTTGAAACGGTGGAAGTGAAACCCCTCATGGTGATCAAGAAGGATGGAAGCCGGGAGGAATTCAGACGGGAGAAGGTGCTTCGCGGGCTGATTCGGGCATGCGAAAAGCGGGCCGTGCCCCTGGAGAAGCTGGAGCAGCTGGTGGACCGGATCGAGCGGCAGCTGCGGGAGCAGGGACGGTCGGAGGTGCCCTCCCGGGAGATCGGTGAAATGGTGATGGAGGGATTGGCGGAGGTGGACGAGGTGGCCTATGTCCGCTTTGCCTCCGTTTACCGGCAGTTTCGGGATATCAACATGTTTGTGAAGGAACTGGAAGAATTGTTGAATCGCTCCCGGAAGCCGCTTCCGGATGTGAAAGAGCAAGATGGATGAAAAGAATGGAGTCCGACGGGAGCCAGAGCGGTTTGTCAACCCGGAAGGGGATTGGTACAATAATAGGACCCCTTGCGATCGGCTTTTTGTTTACGATTTTTCCCCGGACGGATGAGTTCCATGCAAAGCCGGGGATCTTCCCTTATAAAAGCCCGGCGACGAAGTTTTTCAGATATCGCGATTTTCTTGCCCCGTTTTGTTCCGCTTTCGGCCGGAGGATTTCCGATGGTTGCTGTTTTTTTACCCGAAAAGGGACGTTGAGGAGGCTTCGGGTATGTCTTCGATGATCTGGAAAGAGTGCACGCCGCGCGACGGCTGGTGGAGCCGGACACTTCGGCCGATTCATGCGGCGGATGTGAGCAGTCTGTTGCACCTGTACCAACCGATTGTCGGAACAGCGGCCATTGGTCTGTATCTCACCTTGGCCTATCAGATTCCGTTGCACCACCGGGCGGGTGCTTCCGAGGTTCATTCCCACCTGTATCTGATGAACCTGTTGTCCTTGCCTCTGCAGGATTTGCTGGAGGCCCGCTACCGGCTGGAAGGAGTGGGGCTTGTCAACACTTATCGCTTGGACAAGGGAGAGATGCGCCTTTACGAGTACGAAATCGTCCCCCCTCTCTGTCCGGAGCGGTTTTTTCAGAGCGACGTTCTCAGTATCGCCCTCTACAACCGGTTGGGGAAGGAGCGATATCTCTCCATCCGCAGGAAATTGCTGGGGGGAGAAGAGAATGCCCGGAAGGAACAGAAGGGAAAAAATGTGACCAAGTCCTTTCAGCAGGTGTTCGGGAGCTTCTCCCCGGCGGAGGTGAGCGCAGCGGCTTCCGTCGAGAAAATGTGGAACCCCGGAGTCGAATCGGTGTCCCAGGAGGGGAAACCGCCCTCTTTCCTCGCCGAAGAGGACGATTTGTCCATGATCCGCATGCGGCTGGAATCCGTCCTCGATCCCGACGCCTGGACGGAGGAAGTGGAGATGCAGCTGCGGGAGATCCGTTTTTTGTACCAGTTGAGCGATTGGGATCTGCTGCGGGCGCTGCAAAACCCCTATGTGACGTATAACGGGCGAATCAATCTGGAACGTCTGCGCAATTTCGTCTGCAACGAGTATCGCTTCCGGTTCGGCGCGCTTCCCGTGGTGGTCAATCGGAATTTTCCCCGCGCGGAATCGCGCGCGGAGCCTCCTTCCGGGGAAGAACAAGCCAAGGGACAAAAGCCACAGAAGGAAGAGGATCACCTGAAGCGCCATCTGAAAAAATTGGCTTCCATCTCTCCTCTGGAACTTTTGGCCCACTTTCAGAACGGATCGCGGATTCCCGATGCCGACATGGATCTGGTGGAGCGGCTGATCCACGAATACGGGCTGCCTTACGGCGTGATCAATGTTCTGTTGGAGTACGTGATGTACACGCACGATTACAAGTTGCCGCGCCCCCTGGTGGAGAAAATCGCCGGCCACTGGAAGCGCCGCGGTGTGGAAACGGTGGAAGAGGCTTACGAATTGGCGCGGAAAGAGTTAAACTGGGAGTGGAAGAAAAAGCGGCAGCGGAAGAGGAATCTTCCCGCCCGAAAGGAAACGGGCGAAGAGTCGCTGCCGCGGGCGGTGGCGAAACAAATGGAGGCGGAAAGCCGAGGAAAGGTGGCACAGGCGGAAGTGGATCCCAAAGTGCAGGCGGAGATCCTGGAGGAATTGAACCGCATGCGTGAACGGTTCAAGGAAAAGAGGGGTTCAACATGAACCGGATCGATCGCTATACGGGCGAGTGGCTGAAAAGGATGCCCGGGCGAAAGGGAATGGATGCCCGCGTCGAATCGTGGCTGTCCCACCCGGCCGTCACGCGGTTTTTGCGGGATCATCCGCAGGTATCCAAAAAAACGTTGGTCCGCTCCCTCGCCCGGGTGCGCCAGTTTGTCCAGGAGCAGGAAAACTGCGCCAAATGCCCCGGACTGGACAACTGTCCCAATCTGGTGCGGGGACATGCGGGAAGGCTTGTCTATTCCGGCGGTTATGTGGATTTGATGATGAAGCCCTGCGACAAGCTGAAGGAAAAGACGGAGGAGGAGAAGCGGAACCGGCTGATTCGCAGCCATTACATTCCCCGGGACATTCTGTCCGCCACCTTTGAAACGATTATTCCGGACGCCGGCAGAACCGAGGCGATCCGGGCGGCCATCCGCTTCTGCAATGCCTTTGCCGACGGGAAGCCGGAGCGGGGACTTTATTTTTACGGCCCTTTCGGCGTGGGAAAGAGCCGGATCGCCGGGGCGATGACCCGGGAACTGGTGCGCCACAACGTGGATTCCCTGATGGTGTATGTGCCGGATTTCATGCGGGAGATGCGCGATTCCATCCAGGAGGGATCCCTGGGTGACAAGCTGGACCGGTTGAAAAAGGCGAGCGTCCTGATTCTGGACGATATCGGCGCCGAAACCCTCACGCCCTGGATCCGGGATGAGGTGTTGGGTTCGATTTTGCAATACCGGGTTTCCGAAGGGCTCCCTGTGGTTTATACGTCCAATCTGGACTTGGAGGAGCTGGAGGATCACCTGGCTTACTCGCACCGGGGGGGGACCGAACGGGTCAAAGCCCGGCGGATCATGGAGCGAATCCGCCATTACGTGGATGTGTACCTGGTGGAAGGGCCCAATCGGCGGCTCATGAAGGAAAAATCCTGACCCTCCCTTGGAAAGGGCCGGGATCAAGGCCCCTTGACTTTCCTGACGGAGGCGGATAAAATATTAATTGTCCGTCGGGGGAACGCCTGAAAAAGCCCCTTGCCGAAAAAAACCTTGATCCGGAAAAGCACTCGTGATATAATTGGTAACGTCTTAACAAAAGTCATGTGGTTCGGTAGCTCAGTTGGTAGAGCAGAGGACTGAAAATCCTCGTGTCGGCGGTTCGATTCCGTCCCGAACCACCATCTGCGAGCGGAAGTGGCTCAGGGGTAGAGCACCGCCTTGCCAAGGCGGGGGTCGCGGGTTCGAATCCCGTCTTCCGCTCCATTTTCATTTTAGGCCGGGGTGGCGGAATGGCAGACGCACGGGACTTAAAATCCCGGGGTGGGTTTTCCACCGTGTCGGTTCAAGTCCGACCCTCGGCACCAGCGGATCTCCTGGAGGGTTTACTGACAGGGGATTTTTTTGTGTCTTCTTTTCGGATGCAGTCGGCATGGAAAGAGAATGGTTGGGCTCTTGACGGTTGCGCCGGCATGGCTTGCTTGTCTTTGGGGAATGATCGCGCCGCGAAATTTGCCGCGCGGTTTTCAATGGCTCGCATTTTCCCGATTTGTCGACACCCGGACGGGGTCTGCGATAAACGGCACCCGGGATGAGACGGCATCGAGCCGGCGAAAAGGGACCGCCCCTTGTGGATGGAACGGGAAACTCCCGCGAAAGCGGGAGTTTTTTCATGCCAGCTTAAGCGTCTCAAGTTTTTCCGTTTGGAGGTCGAACACCCGGATGAGGTGATTGTTGGTGTCGGCGATGTACAGCTTATGGTCGTGCCAGAGGACGTCGTTCGGTTCATTCAGGGGAAGAAGGTCGCAATCCCTGTCGCCGATCCTGCACAGGGATTTTTCCGGCCGGGCGATCACCGTGGAAATTCTCCGGGAGGACAGATCGGCTCTCCGGATGGCGTGATTGTAGGTGTCGGCGATGTATACGGTGTTTCCCGCCGCGGAAACGCCCAGGGGATGCTGAAGCAGCGCCGTCCGGAAGGGGCCGTCCCGGTGTCCGAAATCGAACAGTCCGCGCCCGATCAACGTGGTGACTTCCCCGGTTTCCGCGTGGCAGGTGCGAAGGGAGGAGGTTTCGCTGTCAGCGAAAACCAGCCGCTTTCCCAGGACGTCGATTCCGCTGGGCTGGGCGCAGTTGGCGGCATGGGGAGGTCCGTCGATCAGGTCTTCCCTTCCGCTGCCGGCGAAGACTTCGGCCCGGCGGGTGTCGGGGTCCAGCTTCCACAACTGATGGGAACCGGCCATGGCGATGTACAGGCGGTTGCCGAAGACCGTCAGGTCCCAGGGGGAGTTGAGGGAGATGTCGGGGCCGGTCCCTTCCTCCGGCGGCCCCATGGCCTGTTTTCCGTTTCCGGCCAGCGTCCTTACCGTCTGCCTCTCCAGATCGATCTCCCGGACCTTGTGGTTGTCCGTATCGCACACGTACAGCTTGTTTCCGGCGGTTTCCAATCCCTGGGGGAAGCGGAAGGCCGCCTCCGAAAGGGATCCGTCCCGGTCGCCGGCCGTTCCCCGGCCGATGATGCGCCGCACTTCGGCGCGGTCGCCGGCGAGCTTCAGCTCCAGGATGCGGTGGTGATGGGAATCGGAGACGAAGAGGTGGCCGGTTTCCGGGTGGACGGCCAATTTTCCGGGAAAGGAGAGGGTGCTGTCCGGCAGGGGCGGCCGCCGGATTTGAATCTTCTCCTCGGCGAGTATGCCCTGTCTTTTGGCCTGGTCGAGGGCTTGGGCGATGCGGCGGTCCAGCGCATCCCGAAGCCCTTCCCCCGATCCCCGGGCGAGCAACCGGCCGTCGGCGCCGATCAGGACGAAGGTCGGCCAGGCCCGGACGAGATAGTTGTTCCAGATTTCGTGTCCGTTGTCGACGACCACCGGGTGTTCGATGTCGTGGCGGATGATCGCCTGCCGGATGTTTTCCGGATCCTGTTCGTTGTCAAATTTGGCGGCGTGCACACCGATCACCAGGAAGGGGGCTTCCCGGTACTTTCTTTCCAGATAAGCCAGATCCGGCAGGACGTGCAGGCAATTGATGCAGCAGTAGGTCCAGAAGTCGAGGAGCACCACATGCCCCTTCAGCAGGTCGAGGGACAGGGGACGGTCCGTGTTGAGCCAAAGGGCGGACTTGGGAAATTCGGGGGCTTTCACCGAATCACCTCACAGGGTTTGGTTCGAGGGAGGGGCGATTAGGCCCATCCCGATGCGGGAAGTTCCCCCGTAGGGCGTTCAAGAAGGGTCGCCGGGCCGCTTTTCATAAGGGATCGGGTCTATTATTCCCGCTTCGCGGAATCCCTTGAGCCGGAGCCGGCAACTGTCGCACTCCCCGCAGGCCCGCTCCCCTCCCCGGTAGCAGGAGGTTGTCAGGTGATAGGGAGCGCCCAGCCGATGTCCCAGCTTGATCGTTTCCGCCTTCGACAGATGGATGAGGGGCGTCCGGATTTCGATCGGTTCCGAACGGTCTCCCGCCCGGGTGCCGACCCGGAGCACCCGGTTCACCGCTTCGATGAATTGGGGGCGGCAGTCGGGATAGCCGCTGTAATCGACGGCGCTGACGCCGATGAAGATGGCCCGGGCCCCGATCACCTCCGCGAAGGAGGCCGCCAGGGACAAGAAAATCAGGTTTCTTCCGGGGACATAGGTGTTGGGGATATCGTCCCCCGCTCCCCCGGAGGGGATGTCCATGCGGGAGTCGGTGAGCGAACTGCCGCCGATTTGTTTCAGGAAGTCCAGGTTCACGATCCGGTGTTCGCGGGCGCCGAAGTGGGCCGCCACCCGACGGGCGCAGTCCACCTCCCGCCGGTGCCGCTGACCGTAGTCGAAGGTGAGGGCGTAAATGTCGAAGCCTTCGTCTGCAGCGACGGCCATGCACGTGGTGCTGTCCAGGCCCCCGCTCAAAATCACGACCGCTTTGTCGGGCATTGTTTTTCCTCCTTTCAAACTCCGCGACGGTCCGGGTCCCAGATGTACTTGTGGGTCTGCAGGTTTAACCGGATGTCCCTCCGCGGCTGCTGGAGCAGCCAGGAGACCAGCCGGTCGGGGGGAAGCGAGTTCCACTCGGGGCTGAAGAGAATCTGACCCCGGCGCACGGCGCTTTCCACCACCGACAGGGCTTCGTCAAATTCCGCCCGGTCGGAAATGACGAATTTGATCTCATCCCGATCGGTCAAATGGAGGAAATTGCTGAGGATCATTTTGTCCCGCTCTCCGCTGGAGCGGAGTTTGAAATCCATGATGAAGCGGATTTTCCACCCGTGGGGGGAGGATTCCCGCCAGCGGTGGAAGGGGAGCAGATCGATGGCTCCGTTGGTCTCGATGTGGATGTCCTCCAAAAAGGGAAGGGGGGCCAGTTCCTGAAGCAGGGCGAGGGCCTTGTCCCGATAGAGGAGGGGTTCCCCTCCCGTCAGGCAGATGTGGCGGTTGCCCCAGCGCTTCACCTGTTCCAGAATCTCTCCCACGGTGAGCATTTTTTCCGGGGGATGCGGGGCGTAGCTGTAGGGGGTGTCGCACCAGGTGCAGCGCAGATTGCAGTTATACAGCCGGATGAAGGTGGTGGGAAAACCCGCTTTTCCCCCTTCCCCTTCCACCGTCTGAAAGATTTCCACCAGGGGCAGAGTGATTTCCTTGGGATTCATCGCCGATCCTCCATCCATTCCCGCCGCAGGATCGCGGCGCTGGTGGGCGTTTCCTCCAGCCGGAGGGCTTCCAGCCGAAGGGCCTGCTCCGGCGAACCCAGCTCCTTCAGCCCTTCCTCCAATTTCTCCCAGATCCAGACGATCATGTTCTCGACGCTGGTGTTCATGGGGGGAAGGACGCCGTTCAGGTATTGGTGGTCCAGGGGAAGCAGGATTTTTTCCTTCACCATCGCCTTCAGATCCTTGAAATCGACAACCAGTCCGATCTCGTTGACGAAACCGCTCACCTGGACGGTGAGGCGGTATGTGTGCCCGTGGAGCGCCTTGCACTTGCCTTCATACAAATGCAGGTGGTGGGATGAGTCAAAGGTGAAGGTTTTCTCCACGGCAACGCGCCGCTGGTGATACCTCAGCTGTTCCCTTTGAATGTCCCTGCCGAAGATCTGCAGTTTCGGCGGAAAGGGAAAGGTCCCCTCCTCCTTTCGGGAGGGTCCCGCTTGATTCCATTCCTTTGCGTTCATGGCGATCGCTCCCTAGTGTTTGTTTTGAGAGTGGTGGGTTTTCGACACTCTGCGCCGCGTTCCGGAAGTGGCAAAACCGTGCCGCGGCACATATCCAGTTTAGCACACCGGGGGTTTTGGAGGGAGGCAAGACAGGATCCGTCTCATGTGATAGGATAGAAAAAGAAGCCGCATCCGTCGGCTCCGGGTTTGAGGAGGTTGGCTGATGGCGAAAATCGATCAAATATTGGACCGCGCGTTGAAAGGGGAACGGCTGGGACTGGAGGAGGGCATTCTCCTCTGGGAAAGCGATCAAGTGGAAAAACTGGGATGGGCCGCCAACCAGATTATGGAGCGCCTGCATCCGGAACCGATCACGACCTTTGTGATCGGGCGCAACATCAACTACAGCAACATTTGCGACACGTACTGCCGCTTCTGCGCCTTTTACCGGCCGCCCGGCCATGAGGAGGGCTATGTGCTCAGCAATGAGGAGATT
This sequence comes from Planifilum fulgidum, assembly GCF_900113175.1. Lineage (NCBI taxonomy): Bacteria > Bacillati > Bacillota > Bacilli > Caryophanales > Thermoactinomycetaceae > Planifilum > Planifilum fulgidum. The sequence goes on from NZ_FOOK01000007.1 coordinate 26,438, forward strand.
TTTAAGAAGATCCAGGAGACGGTCGACGTGGGCGGCACGGAAATTCTGATGCAGGGCGGAACCCATCCGGATCTTCCCTTCAGTTATTACACCAATCTGCTGCGCGAGATCAAAAAGCGGTTCGACATTCACATCCATTCCTTTTCGCCGGCGGAGATCCTGAAAATGAAGGAAGTTTCCGGTCTTCCCCTCGAAGAGGTGATCCGCCAGTTGAAGGAGGCGGGATTGGATTCGATCCCCGGCGGGGGGGCCGAAATCCTGGACGACCGGACCCGTCTCAAGATCAGCCGGCGGAAGGGATCCTGGCGGGACTGGATGAACGTGATGCAGACGGCGCACCGGTTGGGTATGCACACGACGGCGACGATGGTGATCGGTTTCGGGGAATCCCTGGAAGAGAGGGTGCTCCATCTGCTCCGGATCCGCGAAGCCCAGGATGAGACCGGCGGCTTTCTCGCCTTCATCGTCTGGACCTTCCAGCCGGACAACACCCGCCTGAAGCGGGAAAAGCTGAGCGGGGAGGATTATCTGAAGGCGGTGGCCATATCCCGGATCATGCTGGACAACATTCCCAACCTGCAGTCTTCCTGGGTGACGATGGGGACGAGGATCGGCAAGCTCTCCCTCAGCTACGGCTGCAACGACTTCGGCAGCACGATGATCGAGGAGAATGTGGTCTCCGCCGCGGGAACCACCCACAAGGTGAACACCAATCTGATCCTCCGATTGATCCGCGAAGCGGGGAAAATTCCCGCCCAGCGGAACACGAGGTATGAGATTCTCCGCATTTTCCGGGAAGGGGAAACGGTGGAGAAGGATTTTGTGATGCAAAACTGAGAGGTTCAAAAGGCGCGAGAAAACAGCGACGAGGTGCCGGACCGCCCGATGGGCGAACCGGTGCCTTGTCGTTTATTTGGGGAAAATGCATCTTTTTTCTTCGCAGGAAAGGAGAGGAACCGCGGTGACCGGCAAAACCCATTTGGCCCTGGGACTGGTTTCCGGGGCGGTGACGGCGACCGCGATCGATCCGGCGCAGAGCCTCAACGAAGCGACGGTGACCATTCTGGTCAGCGGAACCGCGGCGCTGCTGCCGGATATCGACGACGACAACAGCACGGTGAACAAAATTCTTTTTCCCTTTTTGCCGGAGGGCCTCCGGTCCTGGGTGTTGGCCGCCTTGGGCGGTCTGGTCGTCCTTTTCTTTATTCTCAGGGATTGGCCGCTCTGGACGCTGCTTGCGGGAATCTACGCCCTCTGCGTCGCCTTCGCCGACCATCGGGGATTCAGCCATTCCCTTCTGGCCTTCGTTTTTGTCGTATGGACCTCGTATCTGGCTTCACCGATGATCGCCCCGGCGGTGGCGGTCGGATACGGCTCCCATCTCTTGGCCGATGCGGTCACGGCCGGCGGGATTCCCCTGTTTTGGCCGTGGTCGAAGCGGTTCGGACTGCGCAATCTGGGCCTGAAAATCCCCACCGGAGGAGGAGTGGACCGGTGGTTTTACAAGGTGTCCCTGATGGGCACCGGCGTGATTTTTACATATTTGGTGTATCGCCGGGTGATGGAGGAAGGATTGGCCGCCTTCGGCCTTTTCGGATGAGCGGCCGGAGGGGCGGAGGCGGTATACCGCCGGGCATCCCCCCATATACTAGAAATACCGATGGATGGGGAGGATGTGTTGTGCGTGACCGTCTATCAGTTATCCCTGCCGGACAGGGTTCCGGAAGCCGTATGCCACCTGTGGAACTGCCTGGATGAGCAGGTGGTTCGGATGCAGTTCCGCGGGATTGCCTTCCGCATCCGGGAAGAGCGGATCGGCTCCCGCGTCATCTTTCTGTGCGATGACAGCGGCGGGGGCGAGGCGGAATCGAGGGAGGTCCGTCACGGAATCGGCCTGGCCGTCGCCCAATATATCCGTTCCTATCACGAACCGCATCTGGTCCGCGATGCCGTCCGGAAAGCCTTCCCCTTCCAGCCTTCGGGATCCGACGCCGCCGAAAAGGCGGTGCTGAGCTGGATCGGCAAGAAACGGCGGCGCAAACCTTCCCTCGGGTTGGACTGGAAAATTGCGGGGCAGGTGTCCGGCTTCCTCAAAGAGAGCCGCAGGTTGGCCGTCGACGGGTTCATCCGCTTTCGCCTGAAGGGGTACCACCGGGTTTTTTCCCGGCTTTTGGAGCAGGCTGTCCGGGAGTACCGCCTGGAGCAGGAATACCGGGAGTTCATCGAGCTCTTGCGGTATTTCGTTTCCACCCAAAAGACCCGGATTCCCGTCATTCACGTCCTCCATTTCGGAAAAAGCCGGTTCCACCTGATGAAGGGGGATGGAACCCCCCTGCGTCTGAAGGACGTGGAGGGAGCCGTGCAGGAATTGGGGGAACACCCCTTTTCCCGGGAGGATATGATCGTGAGCGCGCTTTTGTCGGCGGCTCCGGAGTTTGTGGTGCTTCACACCCGACAGCGCGAGGAGACGATCATCCGCACGGTGCGCAAAATTTTCGAGGGCCGGATCGTTCTTTGCGAGGGCTGCCCCCTTTGCCGGGAAGGGGCGAGCCGCGAAACCCTTGACTGACGGGGAACAAACCGGTATAATACATAACAAATTTTTCGGGAAATGCGATGAAGAGGACATGAGCCGGTCCACCACGGTTGCCAGAGAGAGGGGTCATCGGCTGGAAGCCCCTTAACCCCCTGGGGATCGGTTTACCCCCTCGAAGCAGCGGCGGGGAACGCCCATCAGGGTGAGTATCCGCCGACGGGAACGCGCCGTTACCGCGAAGAGGATCCCGTCCGCCCTTTTGACAGGCGGGGTCGAAGAAGGGTGGAACCACGACGTCTGCGCTCGTCCCTTGGGTGCGGGCGTTTTTATTTGAAAAAAAGATGGCAGGGGTGAGAAACATGGGCGTGGCGGTCAAACTTCCGGACGGATCCGTCCGGGAATACGATCAGCCCGTGTCGGTGGCGGAGGTGGCGGCCTCCATCAGCCGCGGGCTCTTGAAAAAGGCGATCGCGGGAAAAGTGAACGGCAAGGTGGTCGACCTGTCAGCGACGGTGCCGGATCAGGCGGAGGTCAAGGTGCTCACCTTGGATGATCCGGAAGGGCTGGAGGTGTACCGGCACAGCACGGCGCACCTGATGGCCCAGGCCCTCAAGCGGCTCTATCCCGGGGTGAAACTGGGGATCGGGCCGGTCATCGAAGACGGTTTTTATTACGACATCGACTGTCCGGAAAAGATCACCCCGGAGGATTTTCCGAAGATCGAGGCGGAAATGCAGAAGATCGTGAAAGAGGATTTTCCCATCCGCCGGAAGGTGGTTTCCCGGGAGGAAGCGATCCGCATCTACGAGGAGGTGGGGGATCACCTCAAGCTGGAGCTCATCCGGGATCTGCCGGAAGACGAGGAGATCAGCATCTATGAGCAAGGGGAGTTTTTCGACCTCTGCCGGGGTCCGCACGTTCCCTCGACGGGCCGGTTGAAGGCCTTCAAGCTGCTCAGCGTCGCCGGAGCCTACTGGCGGGGGGACAGCAACAACCAGATGCTGCAGCGGATCTACGGCACCGCCTGGCCGAAGCAGTCGCAGCTGGAGGATTACTTAAAACGGTTGGAAGAGGCGAAAAAGCGGGACCATCGAAAGCTGGGGCGCGAATTGAAGCTGTACATGTTTTCCGACGAGGCGCCGGGAATGCCTTTCTATCTGCCGGGCGGCATGGCGATCCGCAACGAGCTCGAGAACTTTTCCAGGGAATTGCAGAAAAAGGCGGGTTATCAGGAGGTCCGCACACCCCTGATCATGAACCGGCGGTTATGGGAGCAATCGGGCCACTGGGAACACTACCGGGAAAACATGTATTTCACCGAAGTGGACGACACCGTGTTCGCCGTCAAGCCGATGAACTGCCCCGGCCACATGCTGATTTTCAAGAACGAGGTGCGTTCTTACCGGGATTTGCCTCTTCGCTTGGCGGAATACGGTCACGTGCATCGGCATGAACTTTCCGGAGCGTTGAACGGGATGCTCCGGGTGCGCTCTTTCACCCAGGATGACGCGCACATCTTTGTTCGCCCCGATCAGATCGAGGAAGAGGTTGCCCGCGTGATGGAGCTGGTCGATCGGATGTACTCCGTGTTCGGGTTTCCCTACACGGTGGAATTGTCCACCCGGCCGGAGAACTCGATGGGCTCGGATGCGTTGTGGGAGAAGGCCGAGTCGGCGCTGAAGGCGGTGCTGGACGGATCGGGGGTGGAGTACCGGATTAACGAGGGGGACGGAGCCTTTTACGGACCCAAGATCGACTTCCACATCCGGGACGCCTTGAAGCGCAGCCACCAATGCGCCACCATCCAGTTGGACTTCCAGATGCCGGAGAAATTCGACCTTTCCTATGTGGGGGAGGATAACCAGCGCCACCGGCCGGTGGTGATCCATCGGGCGATCTATGGTTCCATCGACCGGTTTATCGGAATTTTGGTGGAGCACTACGGAGGCGCGTTTCCCCTGTGGCTCGCGCCGGTGCAGGCCCGGGTGCTCACGATTGCCGATGCGCATGCCGATTACGCCCGCAAGGTCCTGGAGGAGCTGAAGGAGGCGGGCATCCGCGCCGAACTGGATGACCGCAGCGAAAAGATCGGCTACAAGATTCGCGAGGCCCAGCTGCAGAAGATCCCCTACATGCTGGTCGTCGGGGAGAAGGAGCGGGAAAGCGGCACCGTGGCCGTGCGGAAGCGCTCCGAAGGGGATCAGGGTGCGAAACCCGTAAGCGAAGTGATCGCCCAGATGAAAGCGGAGATCGAGGCGAAAGAATAGGGAAACCGAAGGGAGAGGAGAAAGTGGGCCGGGCCGTTCGTCTGGAACGCATGATCCTGCGCGGAACGGAGGAGAGGGATTTGGATGCCGTGCTTAAGATGGAAGCCGATGCCCGCCGGTGGGTGATCGCCTGGCCCCAAAAAGCGCATCGGGATGCCATGAGGGATCCCGATGCGGAACACTGGGTGATGGAGGATCCCGAAACCGGCCAACCCATCGGTTATGCGATTCTGCGGGGCATCCAAAATCCCCACGGTTCCATCGAACTGATGCGGATCGTGGTGTCCCGGCCGGGCCGGGGGCTGGGAAAAGAAGCCCTGCGGTTCTTCATCCGTCGATGCTTTGACGACCTGGGGGCCCATCGCCTGTGGCTCGATGTGATGGAGCACAACGAAAGGGCCCGCCGCGCGTACGAATCGCTCGGTTTCGTCCGGGAAGGAACGCTCCGGGAATGCCTGAAGATCGAAGGCAGGTATGTTTCCCTTCACGTCATGTCCATCCTGAGAAACGAGGCGGTGAAGGCGATCTGAAACGATTCCTGGCCCTTGCACGGACACCGGAAAATTACACGGCATCCTTTCTTGACAAGATAATAGGGGCATGGTACAATTGCGACGGTATCCAAGAAGAAGCGCCCCGCTTCTCACCTGATCGACGCACGGGCTGTTGACAGGTTTCATCGCGGATGACTTCGATGTTGAGTGTGGGCGTGAGGTCCGCACTTTTTTGTTTTAATTCCCCCACGGAGGTGGCAGGTTATCAGCAAGGAACATCAAGTCAATGAAGCGATTCGTGCTCGCGAGGTTCGCGTGATTGGCCCTGATGGGTCGCAGTTGGGTATCAAGCACATCAAGGAGGCGCTGCGGCTGGCCCAGGAGCACGACCTCGACCTGGTCAATGTGGCTCCCCATGCGAAGCCTCCGGTGTGCCGGATCATGGATTACGGAAAGTACCGCTATGAACAGAGCAAGCGGGAAAAAGAGGCCCGTAAGCGGCAGAAGATCATCCAGGTGAAAGAAATCCGCTTCAGCCCGTCGATCGAAGAGCACGATCTGCAAACCAAGCTGCGCAATGTGCGGCGGTTTTTGCAGAGCGGAGACAAGGTGAAGCTGACCATCCGCTTCCGCGGACGGGAAATCACTCACCAGGCGCTGGGGAGGGCGATTTTGAACCGGATGGCCGAGGAAGTGAAGGACCTCGGCGAGGTGGAGCGCCAGCCCCGCCTGGAAGGGCGGCAAATGATCATGATTCTGACTCCGAAACAGCAGTCTTGAGGAGGATACGCAATGCCGAAGATGAAGACGCGTCGAGCAGCGGCCAAACGATTCGACAAGACGGGAACGGGCAAGATCAAGCGCAACCGCGCCTTTAAGAGCCATCTGCTCGAGGGCAAAACGTCGAAGCGGAAGCGCCGACTCCGCAAGGGCGCTCTGATGAGCAAGGGCGACGTCAAGCGGACGCGCCAATTGATCGCCTATAAATAAGCATTGAGTATCGGTCGATTTTGGGAGGGATATCTGGTGGCACGGGTGAAAGGCGGATACGTGACACGGCGGCGGCGCAAAAAGGTGCTGAAGTTGGCCCGCGGCTACTTCGGCTCGAAGCATGCGCTGTTCCGCACGGCGAAGCAGCAAGTGATGAAGTCCTGGATGTACGCCTACCGCGACCGGCGTCAGCGCAAGCGCGATTTCCGCAAACTGTGGATCGCCCGCATCAACGCGGCGGCGCGGATGAACGGCCTGTCCTACAGCCGGTTGATGCACGGGCTGAAGCTGGCCGGCGTGAAAATCAACCGGAAGATGCTGGCCGATTTGGCCGTCAACGATGCGAAGGCCTTCTCCGAACTGGCGGAGCTGGCCAAGCAGCAAATCAAGGCGTAAATAATATTGAGGGAAAAAGGGTCAACCTAATCGGTCGGATCAGCCGGGTCCAACGGCGATCCGACCGAAAGTGTTTTCTTATACGGTTACATTAACCGGCAAATAGCGGTATGTTGAGGCGCTTTGGGGAACCGGGATGTTCATTTTGATCACTTGCCTCAAGCCTTTTGTGTATTTTTTTTTATCATTTATGATGATGGTGACAAATGGATAAGCGCTTGAATTTGGTGGTCGACATTTCGCGGAACGTGATGATCATTTCTTTTATTTGCAAGGTTGGATATCCTTTATGGTTTTATGGGTGGGGGGTTTTTTTGGTAAATGGGACCACGCACCGGGACCCTTGACCGCCACTTTTGTGATTTCGGGATGTACTTACTTTCTTTTTCGATTTTTTCAGTGGTATAACACCCGGTGAGGTGAATGACAAAGTGCCGGGAGGGGACGATTTTCCGCCGAGCGACAAGCCATAAGCATATTGCATTCCGGAGCGGGGAGGGGGGTGTGCCGCGAGTGCCTTTGCTTAAACGAAAGGTCGCGGCACAACCCCTTCCGGCACTGATAAGGGCTTTACGCCCCACTGTTCGCTGCAGGGGATGACAGCAGTCTCGAAGCCGGGAGAAGCATCTCCCGGCTTTGATCATTGGTTGGGCGTACCCTTCGTGGGGATGAAACATTGGAAACCCGTTTTTCATCAAGCCAAATCCATCAACATGAATTCGGCGCCCTCTCGGGTGGCGACAGTCAGTTCGGACAGCCCGGTGATCCGCGCGGAATCCCCTTTTTTCATCGGATGCTTTTCATTTAATGCGACGGTTCCGTCGATCACGAAGAGATACATCCGGCGGCCCGCCTCTTGGCGGTGGCGGACTTCCTTGCCCGCCTCCAGGAGGGAGAGGTAAACGGTCACGTCTTGGTGGATGTGCAGGGCCCCTTCGGCCGGTCGTCCGGAAACGACGGGCAGGAGCCGGTTCCGCTTCTGTTCGGAGGAAAATTTCTTCTGTTCCCAGGAAGGGGGCAATCCCTTTTTCTCGGGCAAAAACCAGATCTGCAGAAAATGGACGGGCCTTTCCTTCGAGGCGTTGTATTCGGAGTGAAAGATGCCCGTTCCCGCCGTCATCCGCTGGACCTCTCCGGCATGGAGCAATCCCCGGTTGCCCAGGCTGTCCCGGTGTTCCAGGGTGCCGTCGATCACATAGGTCATGATTTCCATGTCGGCGTGAGGATGTTCGCCGAATCCTCGACCCGGTTGAACGGTGTCGTCGTTGAACACCCGCAGGGCACCGAACCGGATGTTGCTGGGATCATAGTATTCGGCGAAGGAAAAGCTGTGGTAGGTGATAAGCCAGCCGTGGTCCGCCCTGTATCGCTTTTCGGAAGGAATGATCCGGATCATGGGCACATGTTTCCTCCTTCCCGCCCCGGTATATCACGGGCGGATTGATGCGGTCCGTGGAAGGACGAAAGCGGCCCCCTTTAGGAATCGGCCGTCATTCCGGAAGCAGAGGCCTTTTCGATTTTCTTTTTTCCCCAGTAGGCGGTCAGCAGGGAACCGGAAATGTTGTGCCAGACGCTGAAGATGGCGCCGGGCAGGGCGGCGATCGGATTGAAGTGGGCGGTGGCCAGGGCGACGGCCAAACCGGAATTCTGCATTCCCACCTCCACCGAGATGGCCCGGCAGCGCGCCTCGTCCTGCCTGAGAAGGCGGGCGGCGAGATACCCCAGGGCCAGCCCGGCCAAGTTGTGCAGCATCACCGCCAGGAAGATGATCGGGGCGGCCAACAGCTGATCGGCCCCGTTTGCGATGATGCCGGCGACGATGGCGATGATGGCGAGGACGGAGACGGCCGGCAGGGCGGGCGTCGCCTTCTTCACGGCGACCGGGAAAAAGCGTTTGACCAGGATTCCCAGGACGACGGGCACGATCACCACCTGCACGATGGATTGGAATAGGGACCAGGGTTCGACGGGCAACCACCGATCGGCCAAAAGCAGCATCAACAGCGGAGTGAAAATGGGAGCCAACAGCGTGGAGACGGTCGTCATGGTGACCGACAGGGGCACGTCCCCCCTGGCCAGGTAGACGATGACGTTGGAGGCGGTTCCGCCGGGGCTTGCTCCCACCAGAATCATTCCCGCGGCCAAATCCGGGGGCAGCCGGAACAGCAAGGCGATCAGGAAGGCCGCTCCGGGCATGATGACGTATTGGGCGGCGACGCCGATCAAAACCGGAACGGGCTGCTTCAGGATGAGGCGGAAATCATCCGCCGAAAGGGTGGTTCCCATGCCGAACATGACGACGCCCAAAAGGAGCGGGATCCACGGACTGATCCCGGTGAAGGGGGACGGAAAGAAATAGGCGATGCAGGAGACGATCAGCAGCCAAAGGATGAAATAGCGGTCGATCAGGCGGAGTGCGGAGATGAAGGGCGACAAAGCCGGATCCTCCTCTCTTGTATCGGGATGGGGCAGTGATCGCCGGCGCGCCGGAACAATATTTCGAATGATTGTACAGATTATAACACACAACCGCGCAGGATCGCACGACTTGAATCCGGATTTGTCCGCAGCCCTTATTTTCGCTTCACGACGGCCAGCACCGCCGACAGGGTGAACAGGCTGAACAGGCAATAAACCGCAATATATTCCACTGGAATCTGTTGGCCGGGAGATGTCGTCAAGGCGAGCACCAGCACGCCGGCGCCGATCAGGGCGAGCAGGGTGTAGAGGGCTGCCCGCTGCGCATTTTTCCGGATCCGCTCATCGATTTCCGGGGTGCCGTCTTTTTTCCGGAGCAGGCGTCTTGCGAAGAAATAGAGCATCATGCCCGTCGTTGCGCCGAAGACAAAAGACCATCGCATCTCTCCCCTCACCGCCATGATGATGGCCATTCCCGCGCATATGCCCAGAAGGGAGTACAACCACTCGCGCTTCATCGCGTCTTCCTCCTCTTTGCCTCCCGGGGCTTTTTAGATTTTGTCTTCGTTTGAAATCGGGGAAAGCCATTCTATCTACGCTTCACAATGGCAAGCACCGCCGACAGAGTGAACAGGCTGAACAGGCAATAAACCGCAATATATTCCACTGGAATCTGTTGGCCGGGAGATGTCGTCAAGGCGAGCACCAGCACGCCGGCGCCGATCAGGGCGAGCAGGGTGTAGAGGGCTGCCCGCTGCGCATTTTTCCGGATCCGCTCGTCGGTTTCGGGAGTTCCGGTTTTTTTTCTGCGCAACTGTTTCAGGTAGAAATATATCGTTACCAGGATTGCCAGGCTGACGAAGGAGAACCATTCGAATCGGTCCGTGATCCACATGCCGATGGCGGTTCCCGCACCAAGTCCCGTCAGGGCGATCAACCACTCTCGCCTCAATCCCCATCCTCCTCCCACAAAAAAACTTCATCCACCCGCTTCCCGAAATAGCGGGCGATCCTGAAGGCCAGTTCCAGACTCGGATGGTATTTGTGCCGTTCGATGGCGATCAGGGTTTGCCGGGTGATCTGCAGATCCCGCGCCATTTGGATCTGGGTCACGTTCTTCTGCTGTCTGAGCTCCCTGACGCGATTTTTGATCACTGGAAATCCCCTGCCCGGAAATGTAAAACATCTTTTACATTTATCATATCCCGGAGGCGTGAACCCTGTAAAGAGTTTCCACAGCCGTGGAAGGTGCGGGACATCGCCTGATGCAGGGGGCGGGACTTCTTGCGCTGAATTCCCGTCTTCAGCCACCGCTGTACGCCGGTTACCGGAGGCGTGTGTTCGTCCTGCCGCCTTCCGGATATCGGTATATTTTGAATATTGGTCCATATCAAGGGCCATCGGCTCATAAGGCTGAGACAACCGGGCGCTTCAAGTCGACGCTTTCCGCCGAGAATTTTTCCGGTAGTGACAGATGCGAATTTTTGTTATACACTGATGAACAATATCTCATGAATTTGCGGAGGGGAGAAAACATGCGCAGCGACCGGATCAAGAAAGGGATCGATCGCGCGCCCCATCGCAGCCTTCTCAAGGCGACGGGCCTTAAGGACGAGGACTTTGACAAGCCCTTTATCGGCATCTGCAATTCCTTCGTGGAGATCATTCCCGGGCACATCCACCTGCAGGAATTCGGGAAGCTGGTGAAGGAGGCCGTCCGCGAAGCGGGGGGCGTTCCCTTTGAGTTCAACACGATCGGCGTGGACGACGGGATCGCGATGGGCCACATCGGCATGCGCTACTCGCTGCCCAGCCGCGAGCTGATCGCCGATTCCCTGGAGACGGTGGTGCAGGCCCACTGGTTCGACGGGCTGATCTGCATTCCCAACTGCGACAAGATCACCCCGGGGATGATGATGGGGGCGATGCGGGTCAACATCCCGACGATCTTCATCAGCGGCGGTCCGATGGCTGCAGGCCGGATGCCGGACGGCCGCAAGGTCGATCTGTCTTCGGTGTTCGAAGGGGTGGGGGCCTACCATTCCGGAAAGATCGATGAGCGGGAGCTGAAGATGCTGGAGGACTTCGGCTGTCCCAGCTGCGGCTCCTGTTCGGGGATGTTCACCGCCAACTCCATGAACTGTCTGGCGGAGGCGTTGGGCTTGGCTCTGCCCGGAAACGGGAGCATCCTGGCCGGCACGAAGGAGCGGGAGGAGCTGGCCCGCCGGGCGGCGCGGCAGATCATGGCCCTGGTGGAAGCGGACCTGAAGCCCAGGGACATTGTCACCCGGGAGGCCTTGGACAATGCCTTCATCCTGGACATGGCCATGGGCGGCTCCACCAACACGGTGCTGCACACCATCGCCGTCGCCCACGAGGCGGGGGTGGAATATCCCCTGTCCCGCTTGAACGAGCTGGCCGAACGGGTTCCCCACCTGTGCAAGGTGAGCCCCGCCGGCCGGTGGCACATGGAGGATGTGCACCGGGCGGGGGGAATCAGCGCCATTTTGAAGGAGCTGAGCCGAATCGAAGGCCTGCTCCATCTGGATGCGAAAACGGTCACCTTGAAGACCCTGGGTGAAAATATCGCGGATGCGGAAATCAAGGACGAAGAGGTGATCCGCCCCTTGGAGCGGGCCCACAGCCGGAGAGGAGGGCTTTCCATCCTGTTCGGGAATCTGGCGCCGGACGGAGCGGTCATCAAGACCGGTGCGGTGGACCCGTCGATCCGGGTGTTCCGGGGACCCGCCGTGGTTTTCGATTCCCAGGATTCGGCCATCGCCGCCATCGCCCTGGGGAAGGTGAAGCCGGGCGATGTGGTGGTGATCCGCTACGAGGGGCCCAAAGGAGGGCCGGGCATGCCGGAAATGCTCTCGCCGACCTCCGCCATCGCCGGAATGGGACTGGACAAAGAGGTGGCGCTGATCACGGACGGCCGTTTCTCCGGGGCGACGCGGGGGATCTGCATCGGCCACGTGTCTCCGGAGGCGGCTGAAGGGGGACCGATCGCCCTGATTGAGCCGGGGGACATGATCGAGATCGATCTTACGAACCGCCGCATCCATCTGGATGTTCCCGAGGAGGAATTGAAGCGGAGGCGGGCGGCCTGGACAGAGCCGGAGCCCAAGGTGAAGACCGGATACCTCAGGAGATACGCCCGGTTGGTCACCTCCGCCAGCACCGGCGCGGTCTTCCGGGAGATCTAGCGCTGTGAAAAAAAAATTTATGGTTCTAAGGCGGGCATCCGGCTCATATACAATGAACCAAATCGAAGCATGGGGAGGCTGCCGGATCGGAGAGAGTGCACCGCGGAAAAAAATTTTTCGAAAGACAGTTGACAAAGATGAATTTGCCTGATTATAATAACACCTAAATAATCGAACAGGTAAAGCAAATCAAATAACGGAGAATGGTTGGAAGGGTGCCTAGGGTTCCGCCCGCCTGCGTTTGCGGGGTCTGCGACCGAGCGGCACCAGCATTCCGGCGGCATGCCGGGATGTACACCGTGAGGATAAAAGCCTCTGCGGCAGGTTCTGACCTGAAGCATTACGGGACAGGTTGGCGCTTGCGAGCAGGGGTTTGTTGTTATTTAAAAACTGAATCGGTTTAAAGCGATGAAGAGGACAACAAGCGATCCGTCACCGTGTCACAGAGAGTTCCGGATAGGTGAGACCGGAATCACGGCCGGACCGCTTTCTCCCCTCGGAGCTGGACGCCGAAAGGCGGCGCATGCCGCGCGAGTAGGCCGTCTCCGGTTGTCGCCGTTATCCGACGGGGTGCGATCCCTTCGCACCCGCAGAGGCCGACTCCCGCGAGGGAGCGGCGAAATTGGGTGGTACCGCGAACCTTTCGCCCCAATCGAGGCAATATTTGTGACTCGTGTGGGGTGAAAGGTTTTCTTTTTTCAATATCACTGAAGGAGGTTCGATCAAGGTGCCTCACCCGGCGATCGCGACGGAGGACCGACAGGAGAAAGGGACAGAAACGAGGGAGCTGACCGGTTCGGAAATCCTGCTCCGCTGCCTCATCAGAGAAGGGGTGGACACCATTTTCGGATATCCCGGAGGGGCGGTGCTTCCGATCTACGACTCCCTCTATCACGGTCAGATCCGCCATGTATTGGCCCGGCACGAGCAGGGGGCGATCCACATGGCCGAGGGCTATGCCCGGGTCACGGGAAAACCCGGTGTCGTGATCGCCACCTCCGGGCCGGGGGCGACCAACCTGGTGACCGGAATCGCCAATGCGTACATGGATTCCATTCCCTTGGTCTGCATCACGGGCAATGTCCCGCAAAACCTGATCGGAACGGACGCCTTCCAGGAGGCGGACATCACCGGGATCACCATGCCGATTACCAAGCACAACTATTTCGTGACCGATGTGCGGGACCTGGCCCGGGTGGTGAAGGAAGCCTTCGTCATCGCGTCCACGGGTCGTCCGGGACCGGTGCTGATCGATATTCCCAAGGATGTGTCCAACGCAAAGGCTGCCCTCAAGTTTCCGGACAAGGTTTTCATCCGGGGCTATCAGCCCACCACCGATCCCCATCCCCTTCAGGTTCAGAAGCTGAAGGCGGCCATCGCCAAAGCGGAAAGGCCGGTCATTCTCGCTGGAGGCGGCGTGGTCACGTCGGGAGCCGACCAGGAGCTGAAGGCCTTTGCCGAGCAGGCGCAGATTCCCGTGGTGACGACCCTGATGGGCATCGGCGGTTTTTCCGGACATCATCCGCTTTGGGTGGGCATGCCGGGGATGCACGGGACGTATGCCGCCAATCATGCACTGCTGGAATGCGACCTGTTGATCGGCATCGGCGCCCGTTTCGATGACCGGGTGACCATGGGACGTATCGACAAATTTGCGAAGGGGGCGAAAATCGCCCACATCGACATCGACCCGGCGGAGATCGGAAAAAACGTGGACGCCTATATCCCGATCGTCGGCGACGTGAAAAGGGTGCTCCAGGCGGCGCTGGACGGTCTTCCCCGGAGCCGTTCCGCGGATTGGCTCAGAAGGATCGAAGACTGGAAGCGGCAGTATCCCCTCACCTTCCGTCCGTCGGAGAACGCTTTGAAACCCCAGTGGGTGATTCGCCACCTTTACGAAACCACCGGCGGGGATGCCATCGTCACCACGGATGTGGGTCAGCACCAGATGTGGGTGGCCCAATATTTCCGCTTCGCACGGCCCCGTTCCTTCATCACCTCCGGCGGCCTCGGAACGATGGGGTTCGGTTTTCCGGCGGCCCTGGGAGCGCAGATCGCGAATCCCGACCGGCTGGTGATCTGCGTGACCGGGGACGGGGGATTTCAGATGACCTCCCAGGAACTGGCGATTGCCGCCCTGGAAAATCTCCCCGTCAAGGTGGCCATCATCAACAACCGGTGCCTCGGCATGGTGCGGCAGTGGCAGGAGGTGTTCTACCAGGAGCGGTACAGCGAAGTGGATCTCTCCGGCAGCCCCGATTTCGTGAAGCTGGCGGAGGCCTACGGGGTGAAGGGGCTCCGGGCGCGGACGGAGGAAGAGGCGAAACGGGCCTGGCAGGAAGCGCTCGCCCATCCCGGTCCCGTCGTGGTCGATTTTGAGATCGATCCCGAAGAGAATGTCTATCCGATGGTGGCGCCGGGGTCGAGTCTGGACGAGATGATCATGGGGGATGAAGAGGCATGAGGCACATTCTGTCCGTGTTGGTCAACGATCAGCCGCGCGTTCTCGCCCGGGTGGCCAATCTCCTCGGGCGCCGCAACTTCAACATCGAGAGCATCAGCGTCGGCGAGTCCGAGGAACCCGGTTTGTCCCGGATGGTGATCGTCACCCACGGGGACGAGCGGACGATGGAGCAGGTGTCCAAACAATTGCACAAGCTGGTCGACGTGATCAAGGTGCAGGATCTGAGCTCCCACCCGGTGGTGGCCCGGGAGCTGATGTTGGTGAAGGTGGGGGCGAATCCCTCGACGCGGACGGAGATCGCGGGCATCGTCGAACCCTTCCGGGCGTCGGTGGTGGATGTGGGAAGCAACACCCTCATGGTGCAGGCCACCGGAGACCGGGAGAAACTGGACGCCCTGCTGGATTTGCTCCGCCCCTACGGGATCAAGGAGATCGCCCGGACGGGGGTGACGGCCCTGCCCCGGGGGCCGATCAAAGTTCCCTCGTAAGAGAGCTTCCAAGGGGAAACTTCCGCCCTTCGCGGGCGGATCCTGATACAACAGACAACAAATTACCGACTGGAGGGATTGGCATGGCGAAAATGTATTACGAACAGGATGCGGATCTGAAAGCGCTGGAGGGAAAGACGGTTGCCGTGATCGGATACGGGAGCCAGGGGCACGCCCAGGCGCTGAATTTGAGGGACAGCGGCGTCGACGTGGTGATCGGCCTTCGCCCGGGGAAATCGTGGGAGCAGGCGGAAAGGGACGGCTTTACGGTTTGCCCGGTCGATGAAGCGGTGAAGCGGGCCGATGTGGTGCAGATCCTCCTTCCGGACGAGGTGCAGCCCAAGGTGTACCGGGAACAGATCGCGCCCCATCTGAAACCCGGTTCCGCCCTGTTTTTCTCCCACGGTTTCAACATCCATTTCGGGCAGATCGTTCCCGACAAGTCGGTCGATGTGGTGCTGATCGCCCCCAAGGGGCCGGGCCATCTGGTGCGGAGGGTTTATGCCGAGGGATTTGGCGTTCCGGCGCTGATCGCCGTTCACCAGGACGCCACCGGAAAGGCGATGGAGATCGGATTGGCCTACGCCAAGGGAATCGGGGCCACCCGGGCGGGGGTCATCGAGACGACGTTCAAGGAAGAGACGGAGACGGACCTGTTCGGCGAACAGGCGGTGCTGTGCGGCGGTGTGACCCAGTTGATCAAGGCGGGCTTCGAAACCCTCACCGAGGCGGGTTATCAGCCGGAGATCGCCTACTTCGAATGTCTCCACGAATTGAAGCTGATCGTCGATCTGATGTATGAGGGCGGCTTGGCCGGCATGCGCTACTCCGTCAGCGACACCGCGGAATTCGGCGATTACGTGAGCGGCAAGCGGGTGATCGACGAAGGAGTCCGGGAGCGGATGAAGCAGATCCTCAAGGAAGTTCAGGACGGCACCTTCGCCAAGCGCTGGATCGAGGAAAACGAGCGGGGACGCCTGGAGTTCAGCCGGATGAGAGAAGAGGAGAGGAATCACCCCATCGAACAGGTGGGTTCGAAGTTGCGCGAGATGATGGTTTGGGTCGACGGAAAGAGAAAAGAACCCGTCAAATCTTAACCTGGGAGGGTGTCGCCCCATGCGGACCGTAGAGATCTTTGATACCACGCTGCGGGACGGCGAGCAGTCGCCGGGAGTCAATCTGAGCACGTCGGAAAAGGTGGAAATCGCTCTCCAGCTGGAGAAGCTGGGGGTGAACTCCATCGAAGCCGGCTTTGCCGCCTCCTCGCCGGGGGATTTCCAATCGGTCCGGGCGGTGGCGAAGAAAGTGAAACGGGCGACGGTGGTCAGCCTGTCCCGGTCCGTGGAAAAGGACATCGATGCGTCCTGGGAGGCGCTGAAGGAAGCGGAATCCCCCTGCATCCACATCTTTTTGGCCACTTCTCCGATCCACCGGAAATATAAGCTCCGCATGAGCAAGGAAGAGGTCCTGGAGACGCTCGATCGGGCCATCCGATATGCCAGGCGGTTTTTCCCCAAGGTGGAGTTTTCCGCCGAAGACGCGGGGCGGACGGAGATCGATTACCTCTGCCAGGTGGCGGAACGGGCCATCGCAGCCGGGGCGGACGTGTTGAACTTCCCCGACACGGTGGGTTATCTGACGCCGGAGGAGTATGCCGACATCTTCATCCAACTGCGCCGGCGGGTTCCCGGCATTGAAAAGGTCAAACTGAGCGCCCACTGCCACAACGATCTCGGCATGGCCGTGGCCAACACCCTCGCCGCCATCCAGGCGGGGGTGGATCAGGTGGAGGGAACGATCAACGGGATCGGCGAAAGGGCCGGAAACGCCGCCATCGAAGAAGTGGCCATGGCGCTGAAGACCCGCGAATCCTACTACCAGGCCGCCACCACCCTCAATCACCGGGAGATCGCCCGCACCAGCCGCTTGGTGAGCAAGCTGACCGGGATGTTTGTCCCCGGCAACAAGGCGATCGTCGGGGCCAACGCCTTCGCCCATGAATCGGGGATTCACCAGGACGGCATCCTCAAGCATCAGTCCACCTACGAAATCATCCGTCCGGAGACGGTCGGCTTCGAGAAAAGCCGGCTGGTGCTGGGCAAACATTCGGGACGGCACGCCTTCCGGGATCATCTGAGCGCTTTGGGTTACCGTCTCACCGACGAACAGATCAACCAGCTTTTCGTCCGCTTCAAGGAGATGGCGGACCGGAAAAAAGAGATCACCGATCAGGACCTGATCGCCCTCGTGGAGGAAAAGTGGGGGGAACCGAAGACGGAAGTGTACGCGCTGGAGTGGGTGCAGCTCTCCTACGGCAATCAGTCGGTTCCCACCGCGTCGGTCCGGCTGCGCAATGCCCGGACCGGTGAGATTCTGGAAGAGGCGGCCTGCGGCAACGGCTCCCTCGACGCCATCTTCAAGGCGATCGATCGCATCACCGGTGAAGAGGTGGAATTGGTCGATTGCAAAATCGTGTCCGTCACGCGGGGCAAGGACGCCCTCGGCGAGGTGTATGTACAGCTGAATCAGAAGGAGCTCACCGTTCAGGGACGGGGCGTGAGCACGGATATTCTCGAAGCGAGCGCGCGGGCTTATATCGACGGAATCAACCGGTTGATCCAGTGTCGGGGGGAGAAGCCTTCCGAAGAGAAAGAGACGATGGGTGTTTCGATGGGATAGGAGAGAGGGAAACCGCGAACGGCCAGGTCGGATGAGACAGGGAGGTGCGGGTGTCCGGAGATCGTTGCGGACCCCGCTCTTCTTCCATCCGACAAGAGGGCTTCGGCAACATGACAGGTCGAATCAAAAGGAGAGGGAAATATGGTCAAGAAAATTGCCGTTCTCCCGGGGGACGGGATCGGACCGGAAATCGTCGATGAAGGCGTCAAGATCCTCCGGGTGGTGGCGGAGACCTTCGGTTATCGCTTTTCGTTCCGGTTTGGCATGGTGGGAGGCGGAGCGATCGACCGGGTGGGGAATCCCCTCCCGCAGGAAACCTTGGATTTGTGCCGCGATTCGGATGCGGTGCTCCTGGGGGCGGTGGGCGGACCCCGGTGGGACGACAACCCGCCCGAGCTGCGCCCGGAAAAGGCGCTGCTGAGATTGCGGAAGGAACTGGGACTGTACGCCAACTTGCGGCCGGCCATGCTGTTTGAGGGCATGGAGGAAAGTTCGACCCTCCGCCCGGAGGTGCTCCGGGGCGTGGATCTGATCGTCGTCCGGGAGCTGACCGGCGGCATTTACTTCGGGGAAAAGCGCCGGGAACGGTCGGAGGAGGGCGAAAAGGCGACGGACACCTTGGTGTATCACGAGTGGGAGATCGAGCGGATCGCCCGGCGTGCCTTTGACATCGCCCGCGGCCGGCGGAAACGGGTCACCTCCGTCGACAAGGCCAACGTATTGGAAAGCTCCCGCCTCTGGCGTTCCGTCGTCAACCGGGTGGCTGAGGATTACCCCGACGTGGAGCTGGAACACATGCTGGTGGACAATTGCGCGATGCAGGTGGTCCGAAAGCCCGCCCATTTCGACGTGATCGTCACCGAGAACATGTTCGGGGATATTTTGAGCGATGAAACGGCCATTCTGACCGGCTCCATCGGGATGCTTCCCTCCGCCAGCCTCGGCGACGGTTCCTTCGGCCTGTACGAACCGGTCCACGGTTCCGCCCCGGATATCGCCGGTCAAGGCGTGGCCAATCCCGTTGCCACCATCCTGTCCGTGGCGATGATGCTTCGCCACTCCTTCGGGTACGAAGAGGCCGCGCGGGCCGTCGAACAGGCGGTGCGCTCCGTGCTGGCCGCCGGTTACCGGACGGCGGATTTGGCCCCGTCGGGCGATCTGGCCATCGGCACCGAGGAGTTCGGTGACCGGGTGGCCGAGGCGATCCGACGCCACGAGCCGTCTTCCTCGACGACGGTGCCGCTGGAGATCGTGTTGTAAGCTTCCGACAAGTCAACCCCCTGCTGTCGGGGCCCTTCCTGAAAGGGCCCCTTTTTTGTGGACGGATTCTTCCTATATATAAGGTAGAAATCCGTCGAAAACGCCGATGGTCTCCGGCGGAAGCAATGATCGCCGTCACATCGATCGGATCCATTTTTCACGGATTTGTGACCGCGATTCCGTTGGAGGATCCATGTGGTATACTATGTTTTGACGGAATTCCTCCAAAAAGGTGAACGAATCATGGAGAAGACCAATTATGAGACGGAAAACGTCAGGCAGCGGAATTATACGCCTTGGGTGGTCACCCTGTCGATCGCCATCAATTTGATCGTGGCCATTTTGTTCTTCATGCCGAAGGCGGACCGCTTCGATCACTGGGACCTCACCTTCCTGCCCATGTTGAATGCGATTTTCAACAGTTTTACCACGGTTTTTCTGCTGGCCGCTCTGTACTTCATCCGCCGGAAAAACGTGAAGCTGCACCGGCGGTTCATCCTGGCCGCCTTCGCCACGACGGCGCTGTTTCTGATCACATATCTGATCTACCATTCCTTGGCGGAATCGACGCCATACGGCGGCGAAGGGGTGCTCAGGGCCGTCTATTATTTCATTTTGATCACTCATGTCGTTCTGGCGGCGGTGATCGTTCCCCTGGCCCTTTTCACCCTTGCCCGGGGGCTGAACATGCAGGTGGAGAAGCACCGCAAAATCGCCCGTTGGACCATGCCCCTGTGGCTCTACGTCAGCATTACCGGCGTTCTGGTGTATCTGATGATCTCACCCTATTACTGAGAAAAGCGTTGGCGGGAGCGCGATCGCTGCGGCGCTCCCCTTTTTTGGCCGCTTCATTTCATCCCCGGCTCCCCGCAAAGCTTCGCGTCCGGAGGAAGCCTTTTCCCGGTCGTCCGAGAATCCCGTTGTTGCCGCCATCGACCTGTTTCATCCAAATTTTCCATCAATTATTGCATTAAATTTTCTTATAAAATATAATATTTTGATGGAAGCGGATTTTTCTGTCGGACGAAAAGGCGTGGAGGATGCAACCTTTCGAGGACGATTGGGAAAGGGGAGTCGAAAGGTGAATCGGAACCTGTGGGGGCAATGCCTGTCCGAGTTTGTCGGCACGTTTATCCTGATTTTCATCGGGTGCGGTGCGGTGGCCGGATGGGTGCTGAATGAATTGTCCCTGGATTTGTGGGGGATCGCCTGCATCTGGGGAATGGCCGTCGCGATGGCGATCTACATTACCGGTCCGGTGTCGGGGACGCACATCAACCCGGCAGTCACCATCACCATGGCGGTTTTTCGCGGTTTTCCCTGGAAAAACGTGATTCCCTACATCGTCGCCCAGATGGCGGGGGCCTTCGCGGGTGCGGCCGTCGTCTATCTCTTTTACCGGCACGCGTTTGCGCAGTTTGAAGCCGGTCAAAACATTGTCCGGGGTTCGGCGGAAAGCGTGGTCACCGCGAAGGTGTTCTCCACGTATCCGGCGCCTTACTTGTCCAACTGGGAAGCCTTCTTTGTCGAGTTCGCCATCACCGCCCTCCTGTTGATGGTGATCCTGGCCGTGGTCGATGAACGGAACCCGCTGCTGTCGGCGCTGAAAAATCTCGGGCCCTTGGTGATCGGGCTGACCATCGCGATGATCGGCGGATCCTTCGGCAGCCTGACGGGTTTTGCCCTGAATCCGGCGCGGGATTTCGGCCCCAAACTGTTTGCGGCGTTGGCGGGGTGGGACAGTATTGCCCTGCCCGGACCGGGCGCCTACTTCTGGGTTCCCTTGATCGCGCCCGTCCTCGGGGGTCTGTTCGGGGCGCTGGTGTATGACGGCGTGATCCGTCCGTTCCTTCAGCGGGAGGAGGAAGCGCCGGCGGTCCAGGCGGAGCGGAAACAGCGCCCGCTGGATGCGTGAAATGACGAGTCCGGCGGAAGGGAAGGCGGCGCGGGAGAAAGAAATCCTTTGTAGCGGGACAAGGGGGGTTGATTGTGAAGGACCAGATGTACATGTTGGCCATCGACCAGGGGACCACCAGCTCCCGGGCCATCCTGTTCGATCGGCAGGGTGAGATCCGGGGAATCGCGCAGAAGGAGTTTCGCCAGCTCTATCCGAAACCGGGCTGGGTGGAACACGACGCGGAAGAGATTTGGGAAGTCACCCGGTGGGTGGTGGATCATCTGTTTGAATCCACCGGCGTGCGCCGGGATCAGGTGGCCGGCATCGGGATCACCAATCAGCGGGAAACGACGGTGGTCTGGGATAAGGACACCGGCAGCCCCGTTTACCACGCCATCGTGTGGCAGAGCCGTCAAACCGCCGACATCTGCGAGGACCTGAAGCGGCGGGGGCTGGAGAAAACCATTCGTGACAAGACCGGGTTGGTGGTGGACGCCTACTTTTCCGGGACCAAGGTGAAATGGATCCTGGACCACGTGGAAGGAGCCAGGGAGAAGGCGGAGCGGGGGGAATTGCTGTTCGGAACCATCGACACATGGCTCCTTTGGAAACTGACCGGCGGCAAAGTGCACGCCACCGATTTCAGCAACGCTTCCCGCACCCTCCTGTTCAACATCCACACCTTGGATTGGGACGATGAACTGCTGGAGATGTTGGATGTGCCCCGGGCCATGTTGCCGGAGGTGCGCCCGTCGAGCGAGGTGTATGGATATACGGATGAAGCTGCGTTCGGCGGGGCGAGGGTGCCCGTGGCCGGGATGGCGGGCGACCAGCAGGCGGCCCTGTTCGGTCAGGCCTGCTTCACGCCCGGGATGGCCAAGAACACCTACGGCACCGGGTGTTTCCTGCTGATGCACACCGGCGACCGGGCGGTTCGTTCCAACCACGGCCTTTTGACCACCGTCGCCTGGGGGATTGAGGGACGGGTGGAATATGCCCTGGAAGGGAGCATCTTCGTGGCGGGGGCGGCGATCCAGTGGCTGCGGGACGGTCTGGAGATCCTGCAAACGGCCAGGGAA
Source organism: Planifilum fulgidum (assembly GCF_900113175.1). NCBI lineage: Bacteria > Bacillati > Bacillota > Bacilli > Caryophanales > Thermoactinomycetaceae > Planifilum > Planifilum fulgidum. Next base: position 48,612 of record NZ_FOOK01000007.1, read on the forward strand.
TCGGAGGACCGCGCCCGCCGACTGAAATCCAATGAAGGGGTTTATCTCGTCCCCGCCTTCGTGGGGCTGGGAGCCCCCTATTGGGACATGGAGGCCCGCGGGGCGATCTTCGGGCTGACCCGAGGCACCACCCGGGATCACCTGGCCCGGGCCGCCCTGGAATCCCTGGCGTATCAGACCCGTGATGTGGTGGCGGCGATGGAGCAGGATGCCGGCATCCGTCTGCAGCAATTGAACGTGGACGGCGGCGCCTCCCTGAATGACTTTTTGATGCAATTCCAGTCCGACATTTTGAACGTGACGGTGAAGCGGCCGGTGGTGAGTGAAACCACCGCCCTGGGGGCGGCCTATCTCGCCGGATTGGCCGTCGGTTATTGGAACGACCGAGAGACGATCCAGGAAAATTGGGCGGTGGCCGCGGAGTACCGCCCCCAAATGGCGGAAGAGGAGCGGGAGGCCCTCTATCGGGGATGGCGGGATGCCGTGAGCCGGACCCTCTCCCGCAGAGAGGTGAAGGTTTGAGCCTTCCTGAACAAACGTGCCCCCTGAAGCCCAACAGGCTTTCTGCGAGGCTTTAGGGGGTTTTTTGTTTCCGGAGGCGTGCGCGACGCCGGGGATCGACCCGGTGTCCATCCGACAAATGTTTTCCATGAAAAGGAAGGGGCTTGTGTCCAGGGGATTCCCGAGGGCCGGACGGCGTGGGCCTTCGGCGAAAATGCCGGGGGGAATATCAGATTTGTTCGACTCACGCGTAAATTCCCAATGATCGATTGATGATCTCTTTTTCCTGTGAGATGATGGAATAGGGTACGGCTTTGCCGGACGGTCTTCGACGGCCAGGGAATTCAAGCGGGGGTGATTCATCCGGTGGAACTGCGCTACAATCCCCTTTTGGACGATTGGACGATGGTGGCTTCCAATCGGAAAGACCGGCCCCATCTGCCGGAGACGGATTGTCCCTTTTGTCCGGGATCGGGGAAAGTTCCGGAGGACTACGACGTTTACGCGTACGACAACGATTTTCCCGCGCTGATGCCGGATCCGCCGGAGCCCGATCCGGTGGGTTCTTCCCTCTACCGGACCCGCAAGGCGGTGGGCAAATGCGAAGTGATCCTTTATTCCCCCAGCCACACCGCCACCCTTCCGGAGCTTTCCGTGGATCACATCGAGAAGCTGGTCGATCTTTGGACGGAACGCTTCGTCGAATTGGGCAAGGATCCGAGGCATCAATATGTGCTCATCTTTGAGAACCGGGGGAAGGAATGCGGGGTGACGATGTTCCATCCCCACGGTCAAATCTACGCCTATTCCCACATGCCCCTGAAGATTCGCACCGAGCTGGAGAATTGCCGCAAATATTACGAGCGGAAGGGTTCCTGCCTCATTTGCGACATGAACCGGGAGGAGAGGACCTTCGGGGGAAGAATCATCGCCGAGAACGACCATTTTGTCGCTTATCTTCCCTTTTTCACCGATTATCCCTACGGTGTGTTCATCGTCAGCAACAGCCACAAAACCGCCCTCAGCGATTTTGACCGGGCGGAGAGGCGCAGCCTGGCGGATATGCTGCAAAAGGTGACCGGGGCGATGGACAACCTGTTTGACAGGCTGTTTCCCTACATGATGGTCCTGCACCAGCGTCCCGTCAACGGGGAGGATGTGGAGGACTACTATCACTTTCATATCGAGTTTTATCCTCCCCTTAGGGAAGCGGACAAAATCAAATATTACGCCTCTTCGGAGATGGGCGCCTGGGCGGCGTGCAACCCCCATTCCGTCGAGGAATGCGCGGAGCGGTTGCGCGAAGCGTACCGCCGCTTTGTGCGGCAGGGGAGGCGGGGGATCCGATGAAGCGCGTGGAGGATTTGGAACGGGAATTTGGCCGCCTCTACGGCGCCGAGCCCGAACGGGTGTTTTTCGCGCCGGGCAGGGTGAATCTCATCGGGGAACACACCGATTACAACGGCGGGCACGTCTTTCCCGCCGCCCTCACCTTCGGCACCCTCGTGGCGGTCCGGGCCCGGAAGGACGGCCGTTTCCGCCTGGCCTCCCGCCAATTTGCGAACCGGGTGGAGGTGGGGGTGGGGGATGTGGTTTACCGAAAGGAAGACGGATGGGCCAATTTCCCCAAAGGGGTGCTGCACCAGTTCCTCGCATGCGGCGTTCATCTTTCCGGGTGCGACATGCTGTTCGACGGGGATGTTCCCCTGGGAGCGGGACTTTCCTCCTCCGCCTCCATCGAGCTGGCGGCGGCGACGGCCATTGCCGCCGTGAGCGGCCTCTCCTGGCCGATGATCCGATTGGTCCAGCTGGTCCAGCAGGCGGAAAATCAATTTGTCGGCGTCAAGTGCGGAATCATGGATCCGTTCGCTTCCGGCATGGGAAAGGCGGACCACGCCATCCTCCTTCATTGCGACACGCTCGACTACCGGCATGTCCCCTTGCGGCTGGGGGATTATCGCCTCGTCATCGTTCACACCAACAAGTCGCGGGGGCTGGCCGGCTCCAAATACAACGAGCGCCGGCAGGAGTGCGAAGCCGGGCTGCGGGAGCTGCAGCGGGCGCTTCCCGGTGTGAAGTCCCTGGGGGAGGTGCGCCCGGAAGAATGGGAGCGGGTGCAGGGGAGGGTATCCTCCGAGCGGTTGCGCAGGCGGATCCGGCACGTGGTGACGGAAAACGACCGGGTGCTGCGGTCCGCGGAAGCCCTCGAATCGGGAGACCTGCCTGCCTTTGGCCGGCTGATGAGAGAATCTCACCTCTCCCTCCAAAGGGATTACGAGGTGACCGGCCCGGAGCTGGATGCCCTCTTCGACGAGGCGATCCGGGTGGAAGGATGCATCGGGGCGCGGATGACCGGAGCCGGATTCGGCGGCTGCACGGTGAACCTGGTGCACCGGGATGCGCTGGAGGAGTTCCGGAGGCGCGTGGAGGAAGGATACCGCCGCCGGACCGGATTGACCCCTCGTTTCTACTGCCCGGGCATCGGCGACGGAGCGAGAGAGATTCACAGGGGGGAAAAGTGATGGCGGTTCTCGTCACCGGCGGAGCGGGATACATCGGCAGCCACACGGTGTTGGAACTGGCGGAGCGGGGAGAAGAGGTGGTGGTCCTGGACAACCTCCGAACGGGGCACAGGGAGGCGGTTCGTGTCTCCTCTTTTTACCGGGGGGACGTGGGCGACGAAGCCCTGCTGGACCGGATCTTTCGGGAGCGGGAGATCGAAGCGGTGATCCATTTCGCCGCCTGTTCGCTGGTGGGGGAGAGCGGCAGGGACCCTCTTCTTTACTATGAAAACAATGTGGGGGGAACTTTGCGCCTGCTTAAGAAGATGGTTGAACACGGCGTGAAGAAACTCGTCTTCTCCTCGACGGCGGCGGTCTACGGCGAGCCGGAAAGGACGCCCATTTCGGAGGAGGATCCGACGAATCCCACCAATCCTTACGGGGAAACCAAACTGGCCATCGAGAGGATGCTGAAGTGGTGCGACCGGGCCTACGGAGTGAAGGCCGTTTCCCTGCGCTATTTCAATGCCGCCGGCGCCCATCCCTCGGGCGAGCTGGGGGAGGATCACGATCCGGAGACCCACCTGATTCCCATCGTGTTGCAGGCGGCGCTGGGAAAGCGGGAATGCGTCCATGTATACGGGGATGATTATCCCACCCGGGACGGGACCTGCATCCGGGATTTCGTTCACGTGACGGATCTGGCCCACGCCCACTGGTTGTCCCTCGAAAAATTGCGCCGGGACGGAGAGGGAGGGGTTTACAACCTGGGCAACGGGGCGGGATTTTCCGTCCGCGAAGTGATCGAGACGGCCCGTCAGGTGACCGGCCGCCCCATCCCCGAAAAGAGGGCCCCCCGGCGGCCGGGGGATCCGGCGATCCTGGTGGCTTCCGCCGAGAAGGCCCGGCGGGAGTTGGGCTGGACTCCCCGATATTCCAGGCTGGAAGAGATTCTGGAGACGGCCTGGAACTGGCACCGACGTCACCCCCACGGTTTTCGGACGAAGGCGCAGGAAGTGTAAAGCTGGGTGGAAAAGCGCCCCTGCTTCGGCAGGGGCGCTTTTTGGGGATAACGACCGATCGATGATTGCCGCCTTCAGGATTTCTCCGCTTCTTCGGCGGGTTTCACTTCTTTCACATCCAGGACGCGGAAGCCCTTCTTTTCCAGCTCTTGTCGGATTTTTTCCGTGTGGGGGGTCGGTTCGATTTTCAGAAGGATCCGCCGTCCCACCGCGTCTCCGGCGTCGAAGGTGACGACGGTGATGATATTGACGTCAAAGGGTTTGACGCATTCCATGATCTGTTCCAATTCGTGGGGAGCGTCGACCAGGACGCCCAGGAGAAATCGGACGCCGGGAATGCCTTGACCGTAGGTGGTGGTCAGGACGGCTTCGATATCGCTGATCTTGACGATGCCCAAAAAGGTGAAACCGTCTTCATCCACCACGGGCACAAAGGGATGGTAGACGATGACGGGGAAGGTGGCCTCAAAATCGCTGTCGACGGTAATGGGATCGATCAGGTAGAGGGCGTCGGAGACCTTGTAATCCTTGAGAGTCTCCAGGTTTTTGACGCCTTCTTCCACCAACGCCTTGAAAATATAGCGGTATCCGGTGATCCCGAGAAACAGGCCCTTGTCATCCACCACCGGCACGGAATCCAAGCCGTTTTTCTGAAGAATCTCCAGGGTTTCCTGCAGACTGATGTCGGGGGTGACGGTCACAATCTCTTCCCGGGGCGTCAAACAATTGCGGATGAACATGACAGCTCCTCCCTTGTCGCAATCGATCGATTATCAGGACGATACTCTATTCTCCCCGTCCGGAAGAAAATCCTTCCTCCGAATGGAGGGAAGGGGCGGGGATGCCCGAAAACGGAAAGGGAGGCGCAAAACCAATAACCAAACGGGGGCCATCCCACCGCATTTCCCATTCTGTTTCAGATGGACCGGGGTGCTCCGCCTTTTCCGCTATTCCACTCTCCTTTGAAAGGATCTGTACAACCCCCACAAAATTCCTCCGTGCATCATCAATCCGGGAACGAACCAGGCCAGCGTTTTCTTCGCGATAAGCACTCTTGCGGGCCAGAAGGTGGGAAAAACCGGCATCAGGAGCTGCCAAGGCCACGGCAGGAAATGAAGCGCGAGGGGAGTGAACACCAGGATTCCCGCTCCCTTGGTCAAGGCCAACCCCTCCACCTTGTTGGCGGAAAAAAGCCGCCAACAACAAGGCCAGCATCGGAGCTTCCATCGTCCAAGGCAGCGAGCCGGCCAAGCCTTTGACGGCATCGACAGGGATCAGGCCGGCGAAGTTGACGATGAGAAACAGATAGATCCAGGTCAACAAAACCGGGGTGAACAGACGGATCCGCAAATAGCCTGATTTCATGAGGGGCGTCACGGCAAACAGCGGGATCAGGTTTTCATCCCGTTCCTGCAGCATCAAAAGGCCGGCAACCAGCCCCGTGATGAACGGTATCAGTTGGAGGACGACGGCTTGGATCAGTCCGTGGAAGGGTGTGAGGTCAAAGGCGAACACCCTTTCCAGCCACCCTGTGGCAGCGGGAGTGCCCAAACGAAAGAGAAGCGTCAATAGCAAGGGACCGGCAGCGGCCGGAAACAACAGCGGGTCGCGAAGAATGTTTTTCAGGTCGGCATGAAGCAGAAAACACACCCTTTTCACTGCGCTTCCTTCTTTCCCGTGATCTCTTTTTGAACGGACCATTTTGCCCAGACGTAAGCCAGGATCGACCATCCCGCCAAATTGCCCAAGAGAGCAAGGCCTTCAGCCGTTTCCAACGGACGGAAGGGGGATTCGATCAAGACGCAGCGATGCGCCGGCGGGAAACAGGAAATCGATCGGGATGTCGCGGAAATGGAGAGACCCAAGAACGGAAGGCAGAAGGATCAGGGCCGCAGGGCTTGATACCAGAAAATATCCGCCCAGTGTCCGGCAACGGATGGCCACACCGAGGCCGAAGAGAGTGAAAAAGACGGAGGTGCACCAGATTCCGGGAAGAAACCAAACGGACAACCGGTCCCATCCAAAGGCGGCCAGATGGATCGCCAGGCTGGACAGCACGGACAGGAGGGGGAGACCGGTAGGCGCGGCGGACGAGAAGAAGATCAGGGCGGTTTCAACCGGGGAAAACCGGCATGGTTTTCACCACCGGGTGATCCCTTTACCGGCGTTTCCGTCATCCGGCGGGCAAAATTTCCGGCAAATTCGGAAAATCGTTTGGGCGTCCTTTTCAGCGGGAATAAAACCCCGTACCATCCTACAGACGGTTATCGGGAGGCGATTACATATGGCTCAACACATCTCGGACGCGACGGTGCTTGCCAACGGCGTCAACATGCCCTGGCTGGGACTCGGCGTATACAAGGCGAAGGAAGGGGAAGAGGTGGAACAGGCGGTGAAGGCGGCGCTTCGGATCGGTTACCGGAGCATCGACACGGCCGCCTTCTACGGCAATGAGGAAGGGGTCGGCCGGGCGGTCCGGGAGTCCGGAATTCCCCGCGAGGAAATCTTCATCACGACCAAGGTCTGGAATTCGGACCAGGGATACGAGCGGACGCTGGCCGCCTTTGAGGCCAGTCTCCAGCGGCTGGGGATGGAGTATGTGGACCTGTATCTGATTCACTGGCCGGTCAAAGGGAAATACAAGGAAACCTGGAGGGCGCTGGAGACCCTTTACAAGGAAGGGAAGGCGCGGGCGATCGGAGTGAGCAACTTTCAGGTCCATCACCTGGAAGACCTGATGGCCGATGCGGAAATCAAGCCGATGGTGAACCAGGTGGAGTTCCACCCGTTCCTGACTCAGGAGAAACTCCGGGATTTTTGCCGGAGGGAGGGCATCCAGCTGGAGGCGTGGAGCCCGCTGATGCGGGGAGAGGTGGTGAACGTTCCGGAGATCGTGGAATTGGCGGAAAAATACGGGAAAACGCCGGCCCAGATCGTGCTGCGCTGGGATCTCCAGCACGGCGTCGTCACCATCCCCAAATCGGTGCGGGAAGCGCGAATCCGGGAAAACGCCGACCTGTTCGATTTCGAACTGTCGGCGGAGGACATGGCGAAATTGGATGCATTGAACCGGAACCACCGCTTCGGACCGGATCCGGACAACTTCAACTTTTGAGCGGCAAACGCCTGCAAAGGCAAGACGGCCACCCGTCGATCGACGGGTGGCCGTTTCTTGGACTTCAAAACCTTGAAGCCGGGGGGCGATTTTCGTCTCGTCTCCACGAAGTGGCGGGTCGACGAAACATCGCCTCTTTCTTGACATTTTGACAAGATCCTGAGGCCGTCCGGTCGTGGCTTCCCTGGAAATCTGATTATTTCAGGGGAGACAATAGATCGATTCCCCACACCGGCGGCAGGTAGAAATAGATGGCGGCAAAAATCACCGCGACAGAGATCAGGTTCAGCCAGAAACCGGCCCGCGCCATGTCTTCGATCCGAATGTAGCCGGAGCCGAACACGACCGCGTTGGGCGGTGTGGCCACCGGCAGCATGAAGGCGCAGGAGGCGGCCACGCCGGCGGCGATCATCAGTCCGTAGGGGTGGACGCTGAGGGCCGCGGCGAAGGAGGCCATGATCGGGTACATCATGGTGGCGGTGGCCGTGTTGGACGTGATCTCCGTCAGGAAGATGACCAGGATGATGGTCAGCAGCAGGGTGAGGGCAAAGCCGACTCCTTCAAGCAAGGTGAGCTGTTTTCCGATCCACTGGTCCAGCTGCGTGCTGGTAAAGCCCTCGGCGATCGCCAAACCGCCGCCGAAGAGCAGGAGAATGCCCCAGGGCAGGTTTTTTGCGGTGTCCCAGTTGAGGATCCGTTCCCCCGGGCGGCTGGCGGAGGGAATGAGAAAGAGAACGAGGGCCGCCGCGATGGCGATGAGGGTGTCGTCGATCCCGGGGATCACCTTCTCCAGCGGGACGCGGAAAATCCAAGCGACCGCCGCCAAGAAGAACACGATTCCGACCCATCTCTCTTCCTGGGTGAGGGGACCCAGCGCCTTTTTCTCCGCCTCGATCACTTCACGCCCCCCGGGAATGTTCTTCAGATTCATCGGAAAGGCCACTTTCACCAGATAAAGCCAGGTGAGCGCCAGCAGGAGAATGACCATCGGCACGGCAAACAGCATCCACTGGGCAAAGGAGATTTCGACGCCGAACATTTTCCTGACGGTTGCCGCCAGGATGGCGTTGGGAGGGGTCCCGATCAGGGTGCCGACGCCTCCGATGGATGCCGAGTAGGCGATCCCCAGCATCAGGGATTTGCCGAAATTGAAGTTACCCGGGGAGGTGTCCACGGAGGGGTTGTCCTTCAGCGACTCCGCGATCTGATAGATGATCGCCAGGCCGATCGGCATCATCATCATCGCCGTGGCGGAGTTGGAGATCCACATGGAGAGGAAGCCGGTGGCCGCCATCGTCCCCAGGATGATCCGTTCCGTGCTGGTTCCGACGATGGAGATGATATTCAGGGCGATCCGCTTGTGCAGATTCCACCGCTCCATGGCCAGCGCGAGCATAAAGCCGCCCATGAAGAGGAAGATGGTGGGATCGCCGTAGGCAGCCGTTGTGTCCCCGGTCTCCAGGGCCCCGGTCAGGGGGAACAGCACGATCGGCAGGAGGGAGGTCGCCGGGATCGGAATCGCTTCCGTGATCCACCAGGTGGCGATCCACAGCGTTGAGGCCAATACGGCTTTCGCCTCGTAGGACATGCCTTGGGGAGAAAGAAAGAACAAGGTCACGATAAACAGCGCCGGTCCGAGCACCAGTCCCACCTGCTGACGGCGGGTGTAGGACGGAGGGGAACCGTCCAAGCGGGATGTTTCCCCTTCGCCGCCTTCCTTTTTCCCGTTTCGGGCATCCATTCCGACGGAGAAGCGGAGCAGGTCGACGGCCTGATGGTGCCATTTCCACAAATGGGCCCATGTTGTCTTTACCATTCCGTGCATGCTCTTAACCTCCGTGAAATCGTTTACATATTTTGATAATACCCTGAAGCGGGGTATTTTCGTCAAGAAGAAAAATATGTTTTTTAAAAAGAATGGGGAAATAAAAATAAAAAACGTGATTTCCATTCCATTTCCGAAAGAGCGTCAATTATCCATCAAAAGCTTGAGTGCCGGATGCCGGGGATTTTCGGGAAAGGATAGAACGAGAAAAAGGCGATTGCCCTGTGGCAATCGCCTTTTCGGCAAGGTCCTTCTCACTTGGCGGCGACGGGGGTGGGTTTCACCTTGCTGTTGGAGAAGGGCTGTTTCAACTTCTCCGCCAGTTCGCTTGTCCAGAGCTCTTCGATCCGGCGCATCTCTTCCTCCGACAGGGGGGTTTTGTCCGGCGCCTGGGCAAATTCCCGCAGGTTTTCTTCGCTGGTGATGTTGGGCAGCACCGATTTGATCGCCGGGAAGGCCAGATTGAAGAGGATGGCCGCCTGCCCGATGGTCCGGTCGGTTCCCTCGTACAGGAAACGGAGCTTGCGGACGGCCTCGAGCCCCGCCTGCATCCATTTGATCGGCCGATGGTTCCGGTGGTCCGTTTTATCGAAATGCCTGTCCGGATCGTAGGTGCCGTCCAACAGGCCGGAAGCGTGGGGAACGCGGGCGACCAGGGAGACGCCCTTCTCCTCGGCGGCACGGATCAGATCCCGGGCCGGATCCTGCTCCAGCAGGTTGTTGATGATCTGCACCATGTCCACCTTTCGGTCCATGGCCGCAAGACCTTCGTCGCGCCAGCCGATGTCCGGCCCGAGGGCGACGCCGTAGGTGCGGATTTTCCCCTCTTCCTTCAGCCGTTCCAGGGTTTCCAGGACGACATCACTCTGGATGACTTCCATCCGGGCGTTGTGCATCTGGTAAAGGTCGATGGTGTCCGTCTTCAGGCGTCTGAGGCTTTCTTCGCACGCCTTCCGGATGAAGTCGGGATCCCAGTACTGGGGAAGTTCGGAATGGCCGCCGTGGCGATCGCCCCGCTTGGCGTAGATGTCATAACCGAATTTGGTGGCGATGACCACCTTGTCCCGAAGGCCTTCCAGCGCCTCGGCCAGCATGGTTTCCCCTTTTCCTTGGCCGTATACGTCGCCGGTGTCGAAGAAGGTGATGCCGTACTCTTCGTAGGCGGCGCGCAGCAGCCGTTTGCCCAATTTGTCGTCCCGGACGCCCCACCAGGGGGTGGCGACGGACCAAACCCCGAAGCCCACCTCGGAGATGGGGGTGTCAATTCCGGGAATGTTTCGGTATTTCATGGGTTAAACCCTCCCTCTCTTGTTGACGGGCGGGGCTGACCCCGCCCGGCTTGACCCCGTTTTCTACCTATTTTATCACGGGTCGGGGCCGAAAACCGAATCAGGCCTTGACAGTTTTGTGGAGACGGGAAAAACCTCCTCCGTCCCATCCTGCCCCGCGGGCCGGCGGGGGAAAGATGCGGAACCTTGCCGCCGAAAGCCATGGGCTTACCTCGGGTCGAAGCCGGCTGGGCCGGGTGCGGCGCCCGCCGCCCTCTCGACGGCTTGCCGCAGCTCCACTGCGGCCTTTCGCGGATCCGGCTTTCCGGCAATGGCCGAGACGACGGCGACGCCGTCGGCGCCGGCGCGGATCACTTCGGCGACGCCCGCAACGTCGATGCCTCCGATTCCCACGATGGGCAGCGGAGATGAAAGGCGCTGCCTGATTTCCGCGATGGCACCGGGGCCGATCGGTTTGCCGGCGTCGGGCTTGGTGGCGGTGGCGTATATCGGTCCCACCCCCAAATAATCGGCCCCTTCCCGGAGGGCCTGTTCCGCTTCTTCCACCGTCTCCGCGGAGACCCCCAGCAGGCGGTGGGGACCGATCAGCCTCCGGGCCTGTCGCACCGGCAGGTCGTCCTGCCCGACGTGGAGGCCGTCCGCGTCCAAAAGCAGGGCCAGATCGGCGCGGTCGTTGACGATGAAGGGAATGTTTCGCTCCCGGCAGAGGCTGCGCAGCCGTTCACCCAGAGAGACGGTTTCGCGGAGTGTGAGGCCGGAATTCTTTTCCCGGAATTGGAACAGGGTGATTCCTCCGTCGATGGCCTGATCCAGCACCCGGACCGGATCGCGGCCGCGGCAGTCCTGGCTTCCCATGACCAGGTAGAGGGAGTAGCGGATCGCCCCCTTCATCCCTTCGCCTCCTCCCGGCGGTGGGCCCAGTGGTTGACCGGCCCGTGGCCGCCGCCCAGTTCCAGGGGGTGGCGAATGGCGGCGGTGATGTATTCCTTCGCTTTTCGGACCGCGTCGAAAAGCGGCCGGCCCTTGGCCAGTTCGGCGGTCAAGGCGGCGGAGAAGGTGCAGCCGGTCCCGTGGGTGTGCCGGGTCTCGATGCGAGGGGCTGTGAGATGTTCAAAGGATTTCCCGTCAAAGAACAGATCGACGGCCTTTTCGCCGCGGAGATGACCTCCCTTGATCACGACGGAGCGCGCTCCCATCTCGACGATCCGGCGGGCGGCCTCCTTGCGCTTTTCTTCGGTGTCGGGAGTGATGCCCGTCAGCACTTCGGTCTCGGGAAGGTTGGGGGTCACCACTTCCGCGAGGGGAATCAGCAGCCGTTTGAGGGCATGGCGGGCTTCCTCCTTCAAAAGGGCGGCCCCGCTCTTGGAGATCATCACCGGGTCGATCACCAGATGATGAATGCGGTGTTCCTTTACCTTGGCGGCGATGATCTCCATGATGGGGACGCTGGAGATCATTCCGGTCTTGGCCGCATCGACGCCGATGTCCGTCACCACGGCGTCGATCTGCTTGGCGACGGCCTCCGGCGGCAGTTCGTAGATTCCGGTCACTTCCTTGGTGTTTTGGGCGGTGACGGCCGTCAGGGCGCTCATGCCAAACACGCCCAACTCCTGAAACGTTTTCAAATCGGCTTGGATTCCTGCGCCTCCACCGCTGTCGGACCCTGCGATGGTCAGCGCCTTGGCGATGTTCACGGGAACCCCTCCTTTTGCGCGGGATGCGCCCCTTGCTTCCGATCCCATCTTATCGGTTGGTTTTCAACAGCGTCAAGGGAGGAAAAATGGGCCCGCAAGGGGTCAGGTGTCCATGACCGCCCACAAACCCCTCTCATAAATTGTAAGGAACCATTATCGGTGAGAGAGGAGAGGTATCGGTGAGTCAATTGCGCACCAACAGCTTTATCGGACAGTTCGGCTGGAAATGGATTGTGGCCGTGATCATCCTGCTGATCGTGCTGGGCTTCTTCTTCTGGTTCGGCGCCTGGGGCTGGGGCGGCTACGGTTTCGGTTACGACTGGTTTGACTACTTTTATTGAGCCCCCGCTTGCGTCTGACGGTTTTTTGTGATCCAAAGATTCGGAATGCCGGAGAAGGAGAGGGTGCCTCCATGAAAAAACACTCCGTTTTTTGGCCGTTCGACCGGTTCTGGACCGAGGCGGAACGGTGGATCCAACAAAGCGGGATGTCGGTGGAGAGGGCGATGGGCGGCACCCGGGTGACGGAAACCGATCGGGAAGTGATCGCGGTGGTGGAGATTCCGGGGCTGTGCACGCGGCATGATTTGGACATTCGCGCGGTGGAGGGCAGACTGGTGATCCGCGGAAAGACGGGCTCCGAAAGGAGTCGGGATGGCGGAAATCGTCCCGCGGTGCATCAGCGGTCGGAGATGTCCTTCTTCGTGGCCCTCCCCCTGCCGTCCTCCGCCGATGCTTCTCGCATGAAGACGGAGTTGAAGGGAAATGTTTTGATCGTCCGTTTTCCGAAGGGGCCGAGGGTGAATTGAAAAGGCCCATTGTCCCGGAGCCGCCCGGCGGGGCTGTCGACCGGAGGAGGTTGCAGTCTTTTTTTTGGCGGGTTTGGGCGGGTGATGAAGGAAGCGGACAAGATCCGGGCTTGTCCGGGGCCTTGACGGCGCCCTTGCCGGCTCCGAAAGCGAAGGGGGACCGACCTTTCGGGCGTTTTTTCCCGAACGTCTCCCGGCCGGCCTGATGGGGCTTGACGCCGGATTCATCCCGGGGAGGCCGGACTTGCGCGGTCTTTTTTGCCGATGGAAGCGGGAAGGTTCCCGCAATCCGTCAAGGCCCGTCATGACTGGCTGAGGTCGAGAGGGGGAAGAAGCGGAGAGAGCGACAGGTCCGGCTCGTTGCCGCGAGGCGGAAATCGAAGGGGAAGACGGTTTGAAACAACACCCTTCCCCTGTGCCGATGAGGGTTGTCCAAAAAAACCCTTCCGCGACGGGGGGCAAGGCTTTGAAGCCCGCACCCGGCAGAAAAAATGCGCGCTGAAGCCTCCGGCCTTTCCGGACGACGGCCATGGGAACCGGAGACGGATCGCGCGGGGCCGCGGCGGATCTAACCCATCTGTCACCCGGCCCAACCCTCGGAAAAATCGCCGAAGGAGGGCATCATGAGGGAGAGACGGGGGGAACCGCCTTTTCCCGGGGAAGATTTTCATGGAGGGTGGAGATCATCTCTTTGCGGGAGGAAGAATCGCTGTTTTCCCAGATGATCTCAAACAGCACGCCGAGACCGGGGAGAAATTTTTCCTCCTGTTGCTCGAGGGTTTCGTTCACCATGTCGGTCAATTCCTGCTCGGACATGTGTTGAATGTTGTGAATGACGGCGCCGCGCACATCGAAGTTCATCAAGCGTCCCTCCTTTTTGTTTTTTTATTTTGTCCCCTCCCAAATTCCTTATCCGTTTGTGCCTCCGTTGGGCTGTGATATAATGTAGCCGACGGAGACGGGAGGAACGGTGGAGCATGAGACAGTTTGCCGTGATCGGCCTGGGGCGTTTCGGGGGCAGTCTGGCCAGGACTCTGATCGAGATGGGGAATGAGGTTCTGGCCATCGATCGCGATCCCGAACGGGTGCAGGCCTTCGCTTCGCTGGTGACCCATGCGGTGGAAGCGGACTCGACCGACGAAAGGGCTTTGAAGGCCCTGGGCATCCGCAATTTTGACGTGGTGGTCGTTTCCATCGGCGACGACATCCAGTCCAGCATATTGACCACCCTGATCCTGAAGGAAATGGGCGTCAACAAGATTGTCGTGAAAGCCCGAAACGACCTGCACGGGAAGGTGCTGTACAAAATCGGGGCCGACCGGGTGATTTACCCGGAGCGGGACATGGGCATTCGCGTCGCCCATTCCCTGATTTCCCCCAACATCCTGGATTTTATCGAGCTGTCCGGCGATTACAGCATCATGGAAATCAGCGCGGGCGAGAAGTTCAGCGGAAAATCCCTCAAGGAGCTGGATTTTCGCGCCCGCTTCGGCTGCAACGTGATCGCGATCAAGAGCGGGGAACGGATGAATGTGTCCCCGGCGGCCCAGGATGTGATCCACTCGGGGGACATCCTGATCGTGCTCGGGCACAACCGGGATCTGAAAAAGTTGGAAGAAGAGGCATGAGGCTGTGGATATCCGACTGATCAGATCGAACCAAAACGAACAATACAAGCGCTGGAGAAAGCTTCACCGCCGGAAGGGCAGGGAGCGGTACGGCGCCCTTCTGGTGGAGGGGCCCCATTTGGTGGCTGAGGCGATGGACGCCGGATGGAAGGTGCGCGCCTGCCTGGTGGAAGAGGGGAAAGAGGGGCTGCTTGAGGAAATCCCCGGCATCCGGGAGGGGTCTTTCCCGGTGTACCGCCTGCCCGTCCCCCTGTTCCGGAGCCTGATGGACACGGAGACCCCCCAGGGGGTTGCGGCGGAATTGGAGATTCCCCCGCTTGGGGACGAAGAAGCGCCTCCGGTCGGGGAGACGCTGATTCTTCTGGATGCGGTGCAGGATCCCGGCAACCTGGGAACCATCCTGCGAACGGCGGAGGCGGCGGGCGCGGCGGCCGTCTTTTTGGGTAAGGGAACGGCGGACCCCTACAACAGCAAGACCGTCCGGGCGGCGATGGGCTCCCTTTTCCGCCTCCCCGTTCGGAGGGTGGAACTTGCAAGCGCTATTTTGGACCTGCGCCGGCGGGGGGTCGTCGTGATCGGCACCCATCCCCGGGCGGAGACGCTCCATTTTTGTTACGAGTATCCGCCCCGGACGGCTTTTCTGCTGGGAAACGAAGGGCGGGGGGTGGACCCCGACCTGGAGAGACTGGTGGACGCACAGGTTCGCGTTCCGATGCCCGGCGGCGTCGAATCCCTCAATGTGTCGGTGACCGCGGCGGTGTTGCTCTACGAGCGGCTGCGGCAGAAATGGGGGAAGGCCTGATCGGGTTGCCGCTTCCGAAAAATTCCGCTATACTATATATCAAATTTTACGGCCAGGCGATGAAGGAGAGGAGTAGGCCGCACGCCCCCACAGGGAGGAGATGTCGCGACTGAGAGCATCTCCGGGGAAACGGCGGTTCGAAGTTCGCTCCGGAGCTGTCTCCTGAAAGGATTTTCCGAGTAGGGAGCACCGGGTTCGCCCGTTAGCGCGATCAGAGGGGGACGGCGCCGCATGCCTGCGGCTGTCGTTCAAAAAGGGTGGTACCGCGATCTCTCGTCCCTTTGGGCGGGAGATTTTTTATACCGAGGGAAGGGAGTGTCTGGGGATGCTTTCACGCTTGAACGCCTTGCGCGAGGAAGCGCGGCGGTCCATTGCGGCGGCGGACCGCTCCGATCAGCTGAAGGAGCTGCGCGTCAAGTATTTGGGAAAAAAGGGAGAGATCACCGCGATTCTCCGGGGAATGAAGGACATTCCCCCGCAGGATCGCCCGAAGGTGGGCAGCTTGGCCAACGAAATCCGCGGAGAGCTGGAACGCCTGATCGCGGAAAAGGAAAAGGAGCTGGACGAGCGCGCCCTGGAGGAGCGGCTCAAGCGGGAAGCGCTCGATGTGACGCTGCCCGGCGATCCCCGGCCCTTGGGATCCGTCCATCCCTTGTCGGCGGTGATCGAACAGATCGAGGACATATTTATCGGCATGGGCTTTGAAGTGGCGGAAGGGCCGGAGGTGGAATGGGACGAGATCAACTTTGAGGCCCTGAATATCGCCCAGGATCATCCGGCCCGGGACATGCAGGATTCCTTTTACATCACTCCCCGCATCCTGCTTCGGACCCACACCTCCGGCGTGCAGGTTAGGACCCTGCGCTCCCGAAAGGGAGAGGTTCCGGTCCGGGTGATCGGCCCCGGGAAGGTGTACCGCAGGGATGAGGACGACGCCACCCACTCCCATCAGTTTATGCAGATCGAAGGGCTGGTGGTGGACAGCGGGGTGTCGATGAGCGAATTGAACGGGGTGCTTTTGGCCTTCGCCCGGAAAATGTTCGGGGAGAATCAACAGATTCGCCTGAGGCCCAGTTATTTTCCCTTTACCGAACCCAGCGCCGAAGTGGATATTTCCTGCATCATCTGCGGCGGCCGGGGCTGCAGGACCTGCAAGGGAACCGGCTGGATCGAAATCCTCGGTTCCGGAATGGTCCATCCCCGGGTGTTGGAGATGGCCGGTTACGATTCGGAAAAGTACACCGGTTTCGCCTTCGGCATGGGCGTGGAACGGATTGCCATGCTGAAGTACGGGGTGGACGACATCCGTCATTTTTATACCAACGATCTTCGATTCCTGCGTCAGTACCAATCGGTTTGAGGGGGATGAAGGATGCGCGTGTCCTATGAGTGGTTGAAGGAGATGGTGGATCTCTCGGGCATCGATGCCGACGAACTGGCGGAGGGATTGACCCGGACCGGAGTGGCCGTGGATGCGGTGGAGGATCGGAATCCGGGGGTCCATCGGGTGGTGGTCGGCCGTGTGAAATCGGTGGAGCCCCATCCCGGAGCGGAGCGGTTGCGCGTGTGCCGAGTGGATGTGGGGCAGGAAGAGCTTCTCCAGATCGTGTGCGGTGCTCCCAACGTGGCGGAAGGACAGTTGGTTCCCGTCGCCCTGGAAGGGGCGGAACTGCCGGGGGGCGTCCGCATCAAACGGGTGAAGCTCCGCGGTGTGGAATCCCAGGGAATGATCTGTTCGGCGGGGGAGCTGGGACTTCCGGAGAAGATGCTTCCCAAGGAGCTGACGGAAGGCATCCTCGTCCTGACCGAGGAAGCGAAGGTGGGGCGGGATGTCCGCTCCCTGCTGGGGATGGACGACAAGGTGTTGGAACTGGACCTGACGCCCAACCGTTCCGACTGTTTAAGCATGATCGGCGTGGCCTATGAGACCGCGGCGGTTTTCGACCGGTCCCTCCACCTGCCGGAGCCGAAGGAACTGCCCGCGACCGGCGGGGAGCTGCCCGTGAGCGTGGCCGTCGAATCGGGTGCGGACTGCCCCGTCTATGCCGCCCAGGCCGTCGACGGACTCCGCGTGGGACCGTCCCCCCAGTGGATGCAGAACCGGCTGATGGCGGCGGGAATCCGTCCCATCAACAATATTGTCGATGTGACCAACTATGTCATGTTGGAATACGGTCAGCCCCTGCACGCCTTTGACTACGATCGGATTTCGGGGGGAAGGATTCTCGTCCGCAGAGCGCGACAGGGCGAGCGGCTCGAAACGCTGGACGGAGTGATCCGGGAATGCAATCCGGATGACATTCTGATCACCGACGGGGACAAACCCCTGGGCCTTGCCGGTGTCATGGGCGGAGCCAATTCGGAAGTAACGGGTGCGACCACCCGGGTCTTGATCGAATCGGCCTGTTTTGATCCGGTGTTGATTCGCCGGACTTCGCGCCGACTGGGACTCCGCTCCGAAGCCAGCAACCGCTTCGAAAAGGGAGTGGATCGAAGCCGCATCGTCCCGGCATTGAAGCGGGCCGTCCAGTTGCTGGTGGAAGTGGCCGGCGGGCGCGTGGCCTCCCCCATCGTTCTGGAGAAAAGCGGAGAGGTGGAGGAGCGGATCATCCCCGTGCGTCATCGGCGGATTGTTTCCCTGTTGGGCGCGGAGATCCGGGAAGAAGAGGTTATGGACATTTTCCGCCGGCTCCGCTTTTCCGTGGAAAAGGAGGAAAGCGTCTACCATGTGCGGGTGCCTTCCCGGCGCAACGATTTGAGCATCGAGGTGGACATCATCGAGGAAGTGGCGCGCCTTTACGGCTACAACCG
This sequence comes from Planifilum fulgidum, assembly GCF_900113175.1. Lineage (NCBI taxonomy): Bacteria > Bacillati > Bacillota > Bacilli > Caryophanales > Thermoactinomycetaceae > Planifilum > Planifilum fulgidum. The sequence goes on from NZ_FOOK01000007.1 coordinate 66,608, forward strand.
GATTCCGGCGGCTTCTCTCCAGGGTTCCCAGGGGCGGGGCGGGCTGACCCGCGAGCAGCAATTGCGCCGGACCATCCGCCACACCCTCCGGCATCTGGGCATGAACGAGGCGGTCACCTACAGCCTGACATCGCCGCAAATGGAAAAGGGATTGTCCCTTCATCCCGACGCCCGGCCAATTCCGCTCAGCATGCCCCTCAGCGATGAACGAAGCGTGCTCCGGACCGGCCTGTTGCCCCATTTGCTCCAGTCGGCGGCCTACAATGTGCACCGCCGTCAGGAGCGGGTGGCCCTCTTTGAGATCGGCCGGGTTTATCTGGCGGAAGAGCAGCCCCTGACGGACCTTCCCGAAGAGCGGTGGGAATTGGCCGGGCTGTGGACGGGGCCGATGGGGCCGGTTCACTGGCGGGGGCAAACCGCGTCCGATTTTTATCGGGTGAAGGGGATTTTGGAGGCCCTCTTTGCGCGTCTGGGAATCGGGAGCGCAAAGTTTTTCCCCGCCCGCCCGAAGGGATTCCACCCGGGACGGACGGCGGAGATTCGGATCGACGGGCGCTTTGCGGGGATATTGGGACAGATCCATCCTCGGATTTCGGACGAGATGGACCTCAAGGAAACCTTTGCCTTCCAGCTGGATATGGAAGTGTTGCAGGATGCGGCAAAGACGGATCTCCGGTTCCGCCCGATTCCGCGCCATCCGGCGTCCACCCGGGATCTGGCGATCGTGGTCGACGCGGACGTTCCCGCCGCCGAAGTGGAGAAGGCGATCCGCAAGGCCGCCGGGGAACATTTGGAATCGGTCACCCTGTTCGACGTGTACACCGGTGAACAAGTGGGTAATGAAAAGAAGAGCCTCGCTTATTCCCTCGTCTACCGGGCGGAGGATCGAACGCTGACCGATGAGGAAGTGGCGAAGTTCCATCAGGCCGTCGTCGATGAACTGGAGAGGGCCTTCGGCGCCCGGTTGCGCGCTTAGGATGCCGCCGGAGGTGCAGGAAGTACCCCTTCACAGGGAGAAAGAAACATGATGCACACTTTCACGCTGTGGAGGAGGCGTTCCGATGACAAAAAACAAATTGTGCGTTGAAATTTACGGTCAGCAATATCAGATTGTCGGAAAGGCGAGTCCCGGCTATATGCGGGAAGTGGCAGCCCATGTGGACGACAAGATGCGGCAAATTGCCAAGAGCAACCCCCGGCTCGACACGACGCGGCTGGCGGTTTTGTCCGCGGTCAACATCGCCGATGCGTACCTTAAGCTGAAACGGGAGTATGACGAGATCATCCACTTGATCGAGGATGACCAGCCCTAGGAGTGAAGGGGATGAACATCTTGGATGGGATCCTCCTCCTGCTGATTGCCGGAGGGGTGATCCGGGGATATCGAAAGGGGTTGATCCTCCAGGCGTTTTCCCTGGTGGGGGCGATTTTCGCCCTCTTGGCCGCGTATCGTTTTTCCGGAGATTTTTCCCGGGTCCTGATGGAGCGCTTTCCTCTTTCGGAGGAGGTGGGGGGAGGCTTAATCGGCCTCCTTCCGATCGAAGGGATCCTGTACAGGGTGGTTGCCTTCATCCTCCTCTTCGTGGGGGTCAAAATCCTCATCTCGATCATCGCCCGGCTTTTGACCGGCCTGTTCGACGTCCCCGTCCTTTCGCAGATCAATCGCCTCGGAGGCGTTCTCCTCAACTTGATCCAAGTGTTTCTGATCCTGTTCATCGGCGTTCACGTGATGAACTTTCTTCCCTGGGAGGCGGGGCGCGAAGCGGTTCAGGGATCCCTCGTCTGCCAGGGCGTGTTGAAGCTGACTCCCGGTCTGAGCGAACAGATCGGGGAGTGGATCAGGCATGGAACGGGATAAATCCTGTATCCCGACGGAAAGGGTGCCGCGACGACGCGGCATCCTTTTTTCTTTCCGGTTTGCCCGGCAAGTCTTTTGAATTGGGCGGTGGGAATCTCGGCATAATAACGGATGAATTCCAGCGTTGAGAGAGGGTTGAGCCTATGAGGAGACGAAAGTGGCTGCTCTGTTGCGCCCTGATGGTGCTGGCAGGGGCGATTCTGGGCGGCGTCTCTCCGGATGCGGACCGTTTGGCAAATGCTCAGGCGGAAGCTTCTTTCGGAAAGGGAACCCTCAAGAAGGGAGCCCGCGGGGGGGACGTTTACGAGCTGCAGGGTCGTCTGAAATATTTGGGGTTTTATACCGGAAAGATCGACGGAAACTTCGGGGAGCGCACCTATCGCGCCGTTCGCCTGTTTCAATATGAATTCGGGATGAAAGTGGACGGGGTGGTGGGCCCGAAGACGAAGCGGAAGCTGTGGGAAGCGTCCAAGGATTGGACGCCCGGGGCCGACAACCGGATTTACAGGGTGGGGGACCGAGGCGGTTATGTCTGGGAACTTCAGCGTCGCCTCAGGTTCCTGGGGTTTTATACCGGGAAAGTGGACGGAGTTTTCCTGTGGCGCACCTACCACGCCGTTCGCCTGTTTCAATACGAATTCGGGATGAAAGTGGACGGGGTGGTGGGCCCCAAGACCAAGCGCATGCTGTGGAAGGCGACGCGCCATTGGCGTCCCGGAAAACAGGCCCGGCCGCAGGCTCCTCAAGCCCGGAAAGCCCCGGCGGCAAAACCGGTTCGATCGGCGCCGGGCATATCCAAGCAGGATTTTGATCTGCTCGCCCGGGCGATCTATTCCGAAGCTCGGGGAGAGCCGTATGTCGGACAGGTGGCGGTGGGCGCGGTGATTCTCAACCGCATCGACAGCAATAAATTTCCCGACACTTTGTCCGGTGTGATTTTCCAACCGCAGGCCTTTGAGGCCGTCGCCGACGGCCAGATCTGGCTGGAACCCGACGAAACGGCCAAAAAGGCGGCGATGGATGCCTTGAACGGTTGGGATCCCTCCGGAGGAGCGCTGTATTACTTCAACCCCGACCGGGCCATATCCAAATGGATCTGGTCTCGCCCGCAAATCAAACGGATCGGCAAACACATCTTCTGCAAATGACGTCATCCCGCCGACGAACCCGCCGGAATTCCGGCGGGTTTTCTGCGTGGTCGAAAAAGGCCCGATCGCCTGTCCCCGGCATCATTGCACAAAAAAATCTCCCGTTTCCGGGAGATCAAAAGGTGTGTTTTACTGTTTTTCGGGCCGACTGGTGATGCGCGCTTTGGTGGGAACCAAAAGGTCGATGATCCCGATGACCAGGGCTCCGAGCAGGGCGCCCAGGACGGTGACCCTAAGTCCGGGCACAAAAAATTGAGTGAGGTAAATCACGACGGCGCTGACGATGAATCCGACGATGCCCCGGCCGTATGGAGAGATTTCCCTTCCCATCAGCGATTCGATGATCCAGCCCAGGATGGCGATGACAACCGCCGCCAACAGGGCGCTCCAAAACCCGGCGATCTGGAAACCGGGGACGATGGCGCTGGTGATCATCAGGACGATGGCCGCCACCACAAAGCGGATAATGTGTCGAAGAACGGTCATGTGCATCCCTCCTTTGCGTTTAGTGTGGCTGTTCTCCAGGGGGTTTATAACGGGTTGAAGGGGAGCCGATTCGGCGGGGAAACCGAAGCGGGTTCCGCTAATTGGCGCCTGTTAGGGCAAACTTGCCAATCGCCGGAAGACCCATTACACTAAAAGGAGTCGCCGGATCGCGGAGCGGTTTCGCCCGACGAACCTGTTGGGCGTTTGCGGATAGAATTCAGAAGATGCCGCTTAAGAAGGGGGGAGAGGCTTTGACGGAAAGGGATGATCGCCACTATTTTCGCCTGCTGGAATACGACGCGATAATCGAAAGGGTGTCCGATCACGCCGCATCCCCGCCCGGAAAAGAGCGGGTCGCTTCTCTTCGTCCCAGCTATGATCCGGAAGAAGTGCGGCGCCGGTTGGCCGCCACCCTGGAGGGAATGGAACTATTGCGGTGGAAGGACGGCGTATCGCTCTCGGGGGTCCGCGACATCCGTCCTTCCCTGCGCCGCGCCCGCATCGGGGGCATCCTGGAGGGAAGGGAGCTGATCGAGATCGCCGATACCCTTGCCGCCGGGAGGAAGGTTTGCGGTCAGATCGCGGACATCGAGGAGGAAAAAGCCCCCCTGCCCCATCTGCGCTCCCTTGCGGCCCGGTTTGAGGGATTGAAGTCCCTTGAGGAACAGATTCGGAAGTGCGTGGATGAACAAGGGACGGTGGTGGACCGGGCCAGCTCCGCCCTCACCCGGATCCGCCGGACGATCGAACGGGTTCAGGAGCAGGTGCGCAATGCTTTGGAGCAGATCCTCCGCAATTCCCATTATCAAAAGATGATCCAGGAACCGATCATCACCGTGCGAAATGATCGTTATGTCATTCCGGTGAAGCAGGAATACCGGAGCGCCTTCGGCGGGATCATTCACGATCAGTCGGCTTCGGGGGTCACGCTGTTCATCGAACCGGAAGCGGTGGTTCAACTGAACAACCGGCTTCGGGAACTGCAGCTGGAAGAGGAGCGGGAAGTGGAGAGAATCCTGAAGGAGCTTTCCGCCCAGGTGGGATCCGTCGTCGACGCCCTTGCCACCAACATCGAAGTGCTGGCCGAGATGGACCTGATCTTGGCCAAGGCCCGCTTCGGCCGGCGGATCCGGGGAACGGTCCCCGCCGTCGGCCGGGACGTCCCCATCCGTCTGAAAAGGGCGCGCCATCCCTTGATTCCCCCGGAGGAAGTGGTGCCGATCGACGTGGAGTTGGGGGATCCCCACCGGGTGATGGTGATCACCGGCCCCAACACCGGGGGGAAAACGGTCACCCTGAAAACCGTCGGCCTTCTGGCTCTGATGGCCCACGCCGGCTTGCCGATCCCTGCGGAGGACGGGAGCGGATTTCCCCTGTTGAGCGGCGTGTTCGCCGACATCGGCGACGAGCAGAGCATTGAACAGAGCTTGAGCACCTTTTCCAGCCATTTGAGCCACATTGTCCGGATCCTGGGGAAGGCGGACGGGCGGAGCCTGGTGTTGCTGGACGAATTGGGGGCGGGAACGGATCCCGCCGAAGGGGCCGCCCTGGCCATCGGCATTTTGGAGCATCTTCTGGAACGCGGCTGCCTGGTGGTGGCCACCACCCATTACAGCGAACTGAAGGTGTTTGCCCACGCCCGCTCCGGAGTGATCAATGCCAGCGTGGAGTTTGACGTGGAAACCTTGCGCCCCACCTATCGCCTGCTGATCGGGATTCCCGGGAAGAGCAACGCTTTCGCCATCGCGGACCGCCTGGGATTGCCCCGGGAGATCATCGATCGGGCGAAGGCGCAACTTACCTCCGAGGAAAACCGCCTGGAGGAAATGATCGCCGCTTTGAGCGCCGACCGGCGGGCGGCGGAAGAGGAGAGGAAACGGGCGGAGCGGCTGAGGAAAGAAGCCGAATCCCTCCATGCGGAGCTGAAGAAGAAAATGGAGGCTTGGGAAGAGACCAAGGGGCGACTCCTCGAGTCGGCCCGCCGCGAAGCGCGGTCGGTGGTGGCGCGGGCCGAGCGGGAAGCGGAAGAGGTCCTTCGCCAGCTTCGGGAGTGGGCGCGCCGGCGGCCGGATCAGCTGAAGGAACATCAGCTGATCGAGGCGAAAAAGCGGTTGGAAGGCGCGGTTCCCGAGATGGAAATCCCCGCCCGGCCCGCGGAAGGAGCCGGCGATCCGAACCGTCCCCTGAAACCCGGAGATCGTGTGTGGGTCCGGACGCTGAATCAGAAGGGGGAAATCCTGGAGGATCTCGGAGGGGAAGAATTTCAGGTTCAGATCGGCAGTCTGAAAATGAAGGTTTCCCGGAAGGATTTGGCGTGGATCGGGTCCGGAAAGACGGAACAAGGCGATTTCCGGAGGAAGACCGCATCCTTCCGGCGCGCTTCGGAGGGAGTCCGGCCGGAGCTGGATCTGCGGGGAAAAATGGTGGAGGAAGCCGTTTACGCCATCGACAGATACCTGGATCAGGCGATCTTGGCCGGATACCGGGAGGTGTACCTGATTCACGGGAAAGGAACCGGCGCCCTCCGGACGGGGGTTCAGCAGTTTTTGCGAAACCATCCGAACGTCAAGAGATTCCGGCTGGGAGGCCACGGAGAAGGCGGTTCCGGCGTCACCGTTGTCGAACTTCAGTGACTCAGATGGCCGCGAGGTGGACTGGAAATGGATCATCTGCCCAAGATTCTTGGATCGCTCGCCCTGCTGTTTTTCCTGATCGGTCTCATCTGGTTTTTGCGCAACGCCATGTGACGGGAGAATTGAGCCGCCGGTTACGCGAAAGCGGAAACCGGCGGCTTCGCCTGTGTCGGGCCCGGAAGAGTTCGGTGCCATAATGAAAGGGGAAAGGAGAGGATAGGTGAAGGGGCGAGCTTGCCGGGGATATATTCGGCAACGAAGGCCCCCGGCGATGTGTCACCCGCCCTATTAATGTGGCGACTTGAGCGGGAGGTGACGACATGGGCATGAAGCGGTACCGGGCGGAGGATCTGCATCGGTTTGCAAAGGCCGTGCTGACTTCCCTGAAGGTTCCCGCAGGGGATGCGGAGACGGTGAGCGATTCCCTCATCCGTTCCGATCTGGCGGGCATCGACAGCCACGGGATCAGCCGGCTGACGATCTATGCGAAGCGCGTCCGCGAGGGGCGGATCGCCGCCCGGCCGGATATTCGCATCGCGCGGTCGGGGGCTGTCCTCCGGGTGGACGGGGGCAACGGCCTGGGGCAGGTGGTGGCCATGCGGTCGCTGGAGGCGGCCGTTTCCGTGGCCGGGCAGTCGGGGCTTGCCGGAATCGCGATCCGCAGGAGCAACCATTATGGCGCCGCCTCCTATTTCTGCGAATGGGCCTGTCGAAAAAACCTGGCGCTGATGGCGCTGACCAATTCGCCGCCGGGCATTCCCCCCCACGGAGGGAAAAGGGCCTTTTTGGGAACCAATCCCGTCGCCTTCGGGTTTCCGACCCGCAAGGGCCCTCCCCTGATCGTCGACATGTCCTCCAGCGTCGTCGCCCGGGGCAAAATCATCCTCGCCGCCCGGCGGGGTCAACCCATCCCGCCCGGCTGGGCCGTCGACAGGGAGGGCAGAGAGACCACCGATCCGGCGGAGGCGCTCCGGGGGGCGGTGCTGCCCGTCGGCGGCGTGAAAGGGTACGCCCTCGCCGCGGCGGTGGAGGTGCTGTCCGGAGTGCTGAGCGGCGCCGCCTTCGGGCCCCATGTGCGAAACCTCTACGAAGAAGGGCATGCGGCCGCCGATGTGGGGCACTTTTTTATTCTGATGGACATTTCCCGATGGATGCCGATCGATACGTATTTTCGGCGGATGGAACAATTTTTGCGGGAGCTGAAGGCGGTTCCCCGGGCGGAAGGGGCGGAGGAGATTCTGTATCCCGGTGAGGGGCGGGAGCGGAGAATCCGCAGGAGATTGAGGGAAGGCATTCCCCTTTCCAGGGAAGTGGTGTCGGATCTGGAGGAGCTGGGCCGAAGCTGCGATGTTCCTTTTCCCGGCCCGATCGGCAGGGAGGGAAAGCAAGGATGAAGGCGGAAAGGCGCTTAAACTCCATCCATCGTGCGGCCGCCCCTTTTCGAAGGTGTCTGAGGATCTCAGGAGTTCTGCGACTTCCCTTTTTCTGATATTCTGATAACATGGGCCATAATACCGGGAGGCTCAACGACCAGATTTTCCCCTTTGCGGGAAGGAGGATTAGCTTTGGACGTACAGAGCTTTTTGCGGGAGGAGAACGAGGAGGTTGCCCGTTTGTCCGAGCGGGTGGCCCATGCCGTGTGGATGGTGAACACCACCGGGGAGAAGAAGTGGCAGGAGGCGGAAGTGGAGGCGGAAAGGGAGTATCGGCGGCACTTTGCCGACCGGAAACGGTTTGAGCGGATTGCCGAACTGAGGGAAAAGGTTCCGGAGGGGTCCCTGGAGCGGCGGCAGCTGGATCGCCTCTATCAGGAAGCGCTGGAAAACCAGGTGCCTGCGGAATTGCTGGATGAAATGATCCGCCTTTCATCGGAGCTGAGCAATATCTTCAACACCTTCCGCGGCACCGTCGACGGGCGGAAGGTGACGGAAAACCAGGTGCGCAACGTCCTGGCCGAGAGCACCGATTCCGAGGAGCGGGAAAAGGTGTGGCGGGCAAGCAAGCAGATCGGCCGGGAAGTGGAGGCGGGCCTGATCCGGCTGGTCAAACTCCGGAACGAGGCGGCGCGCGGGCTGGGGTTCGAGGATCACCATCAGATGAAATTTCATCTCACCGAGTTGGATCGGGATGAGGTGTTCTCCCTGTTTCAGCGGCTCAAGGAGTTGACCGACGAGCCCTTCCGGCGGCTCAAGGGGGAAATCGATGCGGAACTGGGGGCGAAATTCGGGCTGGAGCCTCAGGAGCTGAGGCCGTGGCATTATTCGGATCCCTTTTTTCAGGAAGCCCCGCCGGTGCCCGGCCTGGATATGGATGTCCATTACCGGGGGAAAAACATCGAAAAACTGACCGCCGACACCTTTTCCGCCCTCGGGCTGGAGATCCGGGATTTGCTCGCCAAAAGCGACCTGTACGAGCGGGAAGGGAAAAACCAGCACGCCTTCTGCCTGGATATGAATCGCCGGGGAGACGTTCGGGTTCTGTGCAACATCCGGGACAATGAATACTGGATGTCCACCATGCTGCACGAGTTCGGCCACGCCGTATACGATAAGTACGGGGATCGGAATCTGCCCTTCATCCTGCGCACTCCCGCCCACATTTTCACGACCGAGGCCGTCGCGATGTTTTTCGGCCGCCTCACCCGGAACCGGGAGTGGCTGGAGCGATTTCCCCGGGTGGACCGGGCGGAGCTTTCGCGGATCATGCCCCAGGTGGAGAAGATGCTGAAGCGGCAGATGCTGATCGTTGCCCGCTGGATCATCACCTTCGTCACCTTTGAGAGGGAGCTGTACCGCGATCCCGATCAGGACCTGAACCGCCTGTGGTGGAAGCTGGTCCGGGAGATTCAGTATGTGAATCCGCCGGAGGAAACGGATGAGCCCCATTGGGCGTCGAAGATTCATTTCACCATCGCCCCGGTGTATTATCAAAATTACCTGCTGGGGGAACTGACGGCTTCCCAGTTTGACGCCGCCCTTCGCCGAAACGGGGCGACATCGCTTTTCACCGAGGAGACCGGCCGCTTTTTCCTGGAAAAGGTGTTTCTGCCGGGAGACCGGAGCGGCTGGAGGGTCCTGATCGAGGAAGCGACGGGGGAATCGCTCAACCCGGAACACTTCGTGAATCAGTTTGTCTCATGAACCTTTATGGATGAAAACCCGCAGGCCGGACAAATGCGAAAAAGGCGACCGACATCGGTTCGCCTTTTTCGCGCCGGATGCGGGCCTCCCGTTCAGGGCGCCGGATCCCGCCTGGCGCGGAAATGGATCCGGATCCCGGCTTTCTCTTTTCCGGATTCTTCTGGCGGGTGCTCTTCTTCGTCCGGTTCTTCCGGGAAGTAATGGTACGTAAACAGCCATTCCGGTTGAATCAGTCCCAGGGTCAGCGGGCCATAGGGCACAAGGCGGGTCCGTTCTTCCGTCTCGTTCACCGCGATCATCCCCCTGTCGCTTCTGTTAATGTAAATATATGGGCGCCAGGGGACGGTTCATGCGGGATTCGGAAGGCACCGAAAGGGGTGGAGAGATGAGGGAGCGCTTGTGGACAAAGGATTTCATCCTGATTTGCGCGGTCAATTTTTTTATGTTTGCCGGTTTTTTCATGTTGCTGCCCACCCTTCCCATCTATGTGGTGGATGAGCTGGGGGGAGCGGCGGGACAGGCGGGGCTGATCGTCGGCGTGTTTACGGTGGCGGCGGTGCTGGCCCGGCCCGTCTCCGGCATCGGATTGGACCGGTGGGGAAGGCGGCGCCTTTTGATCCTGTCGCTGGCCTTGTTCGCCGCGGCCTCATCGGCCTATCTGGCGGCCTTCAGCTTGGTTTTTCTCCTGCTTTTGCGGCTGTTTCACGGCGCCGCCTTCGGCATGGCCACCACCGCCGCGGCGACGGTGGTGGCGGACCGGGTGCCGCCCGGCCGGCGGGGGGAAGGCTTGGGGATCTTCGGCGTTTCCTCGATGGTGGCCATGATTCTCAGCCCCGCCCTCGGCATGGCGCTTGTTCAACACGGATCGTATCCGCTGCTCTTTCTTGTCGGCGCCGGCTTGGCGGCCCTGGCCTTGCTGTTCTCCCTGCCGATCCGTCATTCCGGGGCGGAGGCGCGTTCCGATGGGACGGAGCGCGGCCTCAAGCGATGGCTGGAGATGCGGGCGGTCCCGTATTCCCTTTCCCTGGTGGGGCCGGCGATCGTGTTCGGCGGCGTCATCTCCTTTATTTCGCTTTATGCCGTCGAGCTGGGGAATCCCGGAATGGCCGGAGGATATTTTGTCGTTTATGCCCTGGCCCTGGTCCTGTCCCGGATGGTGTCTGGAAAAATCTATGACCGCAGGGGGCCGGACTCCGCGGTCATTCCCGGCTTTCTGCTGTATCTGGCGGGAATGGCCGCCCTCGGCCTGGCCGATGGCCCGGTGCTGTTCTATGCCGGGGCGGGATTGATCGGTTTCGGCTACGGGGCGATTCAGCCCTCCGTTCAGGCGTTGGTCATCGCGGAGGTGCCGGCGAAACGGCGGGGGGCGGCCACCGCCACCTATTTGATCGCAATGGACGCGGGAATCGGCCTCGGCTCCTTCGTGCTGGGGCTGTTTGTCGGCTGGTGGGGCTACCGGAGCATGTTCCTGATCGGCGGCCTGTTTGTGCTGGCATCGCTGTTTGTTTACCGGTGGGCGAGAAGGCTTTCCCGGGAAAGGGAGGGGGAGAGGAAGGCCGCGTAAAGGTTCCCTTCCCGGGGGTTCAATCCCACCGCAACCACTTGGGAAAGTGATTCTTCAGCATTCCTCCGGAGATTTTTCCCCAGCCGAGGGGAAAGCGGTCGACGGCCACCAGGACCCATCCCTTTTCCCCGGAATGGGGCAGCGTCTCCCCGCGGAGGTAACGGTGAAGTTCGGGGCTTTCCTCGGCGAAGGAGACGGATCGCTTGACGCGGTCCGGCGTCAGGGTCATCGCCCAGGAGTGGGAGGGGACGAATCGCCCCTTTTTCACCTGTCCCAGATAGCATCCCGGGCGTTCCACCTTGAGCCCCTTCAGGGTGGGGAGAGAACCCGGCAAAAGATACAGATGCTCCCCGTACAGGGTGAAGGGGCCGTCCGGGGGATCTTCCGCCAGCGTTTCCCGGGCGAACTGCTTCAGTTTGTTTATGGCGTCGGCGGAGACGGGCGGAAAGGAACCGGGACGCGGGGCCGTTCCTTCCGGACCGCCGGTCTTTTCCATGACGGCGACGAAATGTCCTTCCCCCCGGAGGCGATGGGGCCACAGCCGGGCGGAACGGGCGAGCTCCGGCGGACCGTCAACCCAGTCGGGGCGTCCCTTTTGGAAATGTTCCGCCCCGGGGACGGGCTCAAGTTCAAATTCCGGATGGTTTTCCAGAAAGCGGAGGATCACTTCCTCGTTTTCCACCGGATTGAAGGTGCAGGTGGAATAGGTGAGCCGCCCGCCGGGACGGAGCATCGCGGCGGCTGAGTCCAGGATCTCCAGCTGCACGTCGGCGCAGCGGCGGGTGGCCCGCGGGCTCCACCGTCCGCACACGTCGGGATCCTTGCGGAACATGCCTTCGCCGGAGCAGGGGGCGTCCACCAGGATCCGGTCGAAGAAACCGACAAAACGGCGGCTCAGCCTCCACGGCGCCTCGTTCAGGACCACCGCGTGGCTCACGCCCAAGCGGTCCAGGTTTTCCACCAGCACTTTGACCCGCCGGGGATCGATCTCGTTGGCCACCAGAAGTCCCCGGCCCCGCATGCGGGCGGCGATTTGGGTCGTTTTCCCTCCGGGAGCGGCGCAAAGGTCCAACACCCGTTCCCCCGGCCGGGGATCCAGGGCTTCCACCGGGGCCATGGCGCTGGGTTCCTGGATGTAGTACAGCCCGGCGGCATGGTAAACGTGTTTTCCCGGACGATCCTCCTCCGGTTCGAAATAAAAGCCTTCCCTGCACCAGGGGATCGGTTCCAGGCGAAAGGGGACCCGCCGGAGAAGCTCCTCCACCCCGATTTTGAGGGTGTTCACCCGGAGGCCTTTGGAAGCCGGTTTCTCATAGGTGGCGAGGAAGGCGGGATATTCATCCTTCAGGAGTTCGTTCATCTGTTCCAGATATTTGTCGGGGAGCTGTGCCACAGGTCATCCTCCCGTCCGGTGTCTGAGGTTGCACCTGTTATTGTAGCAAACAGGAGGAAGGAAAAAAATGATGGGCCGATGATAAAGCCCAAAGCCGGGGGTGCGGCGATTGCTGCCGCCCCTTTCCGATGAAAGGGAGTCCCTGAAGACTTGTTTGACCCAGGATCTGTGAATTCGAGGTAGGGAGGGATAGGATGGAGAATTCAAAGGTGCGCCGTTGGGGAGCTGAAGCCATTGCCGCCGTGCAGTGGCTGATCTTTTTGGTGGCCAACACGGTGGCGCTGCCGGTGGTGATCGGTGAGATTTTCCAGTTCACCTCTGCGGAAACCGCCGCCCTGATGCAGCGGACGTTTTTGGTGGTGGCGGTCGGTTCGCTGCTTCAGGGATGGCTGGGGCACCGGCTGCCCCTGATGGACGGACCCGCGGGCATCTGGATGGGAGTGTTCGCCATCCTGGGGAGTCAGGCCCTCGCGCGGGGGAGCGATGCCCGGGAGGTGCTGCAGTCGCTGGAGGGGGCGATGCTGGTCACCGGGGGGTGTTTCTTGATCCTTTCCATGACGGGATGGATGAAAAGGCTGCTTCCCCTTTTCACGCCCCTGGTGACGGGGACTTATCTGCTGCTGCTCGTCTCTCAGCTGAGCGGAATCTTTTTTCAGGGAATGTTGACGGGTGCAAACGGCGGTTTTGATCCGCTTTCCGCCTGGACCGCCCTGGGGGTGTTTTTTCTCGTCCTCCTTTTGTCCGCCGTCGGGAAAGGTTGGTGGAAAAGTTATGCGATGCTGATCGGGATGCTCGCCGGCTGGATCCTTTTCTCCGCCTTTGGGCGGGCCTCCGGGGCGGAGAGCTCGGCCGGTTCGCCGCTTCCGACCGTGCTGGAATGGGGGCCTCCGCACATCGGAATGGAGTCGGCGATAACCGGAATTCTGGTCGCATTCGTCCTGCTGTCCAACATGGTGGCCAGTCTGGCGGCCGTCGGCGAGGCGGTTCGCGGTCGCAGCGACGTGGATATCCGGGAGCTGACCCGGGGCGGATGGGTGAGCGGGATCAACCACGGCTTGTCCGCCCTGTTTTCCACGGGCGGGATGGTTCCCCTCTCCGTGTCGGCGGGTTTTGTCCGGCTGACCGGGGAAAGGGGAAGGGGCCCCTTCCTGATCGCCTGTCTGCTCATGATCGGGGTTTCCCTGGTTCCGCCTTGGACGGAGGCGCTGGCCTCCATTCCGGGTCCCGTCGTCTATGCCGCCCTCTTGGCCTCCTTTGTCCAGATGGCGGGCACCGCGGTGAGGACGGTGATGGAACAACCCCTGGACGAGCGGAGGGCGACGATTTTTGGCATCAGCCTGGTGTTGGGAATCGGGACGATGTTTCTCCCCACCCCGTTCTTTGAGACGTTTCCCCCGGCGGTGAGATACGTGCTCGAAAACGGGCTCCTCGTCGGAACATTGGCCGTCTTTTTCCTCGAGCGGATCTGGCGGAAGCGTTTGCCTTCGAATCCGGCTGGAAATAATGGGGATCAGCATCGGGAAACGCGTTTGAAGGAAGGGATCTCCTCTGAACAGGTCGGAGAAGGAAAAGCTGAAGGAGCTTACCGTTGATCGTTCCCTCCGGAAAAATGTCGAGATTTTGAACCGGGTGCTCGGCGTGGGGAAAAGCTTCGATGTGATCTGTCGCGAGCTCACTTACGGCGGAAAAGATTTCGCCCTGTATTTTGTGGACGGCTTCGCCAAGGACGACATCCTGAACCGGGTGATGGATCACTTATCCAAGCTGGAACGGAAGGATCTCGTTCCCGGGACGATCAACCGGCTGATCCGCACCCATCTGCCCTATCTGGAAGTGGAATCGACGAAGAAAATCGACGATGTGGTGACGGCGGTCCTGTCCGGTCCGCTGGCCTTGCTGGCGGACGGGGAAGAAGAGGCCATCCTGATCGATGCCCGAACGTATCCCGCCCGCAATCCGGAGGAACCGGACGTGGAGCGGGTGGTGCGGGGCTCCCGGGACGGTTTTGTGGAGACGCTCACCTTCAACACCGCCCTGACCCGCCGTCGGCTCCGGGATCCTTCCCTTCGCATGGAGTACATGCAGGTGGGCACCCGCTCAAAAACCGACATCTGCATCGCTTACCTGGAGGATGTGGCGGATCCCGAGCTGGTGGAGACGATCCGGGGCACCCTGAGCCAAATTGAGGTGGACGGATTGACGATGGCGGAGAAGAGCCTGGAGGAGTATCTGTTCCGGCGCTTCTGGAATCCCTATCCGATGGTCCGTTTCACGGAACGGCCCGACGTGGCGGCGGTCCATCTGTTGGAGGGACACGTGTTGATTTACGTGGACACATCCCCCAGCGTGATGATCACTCCCACCACCTTTTTCCACCATCTGCAGCATGCGGAGGAATACCGGCAGAAACCGGGGGTGGGGGCGTTTCTCCGCTGGGTTCGGTTTCTCGGGATCGGGGCTTCCCTCTTTTTGATCCCCCTGTGGTATCTGTTCGTTCTGGAGCCGGATCTCCTCCCCGCGGATCTGCGCTTTCTCGGACCGGAGAAGATCGGGGATGTCCCCCTCTTTCTGCAGATCCTGACGGCGGAAGTGGGGGTGGAGATCCTGCGGATGGCGTCGATCCACACGCCGTCCCCCCTGGCCACGGCCCTGGGTTTGATCGCCGCCGTTCTGCTCGGGGAAATGGCGGTGAAAGTGGGGCTGTTCAACGTGGAGGTGATTCTGTACGTGGCCTTGGCCTCCATCGGCACCTTTGCCACTCCCAGTTATGAGCTGGGCCTGGCCAACAAGATATCCCGACTCTTTTTCCTCGTCGGGGTCGCCCTGGGGAAGCTGCCGGGGCTGATTCTCACCGTGGGAATCTGGTTTTTCGTCCTGGCGACGACCCGGTGCCTCAACACGCCCTATATGTGGCCGCTGGTTCCCTTCAACGGGAAGGCGCTGTGGGATGTGATGGTCCGTTCGCCCATGCCGATCAAATCGAAACGGCCGCGGGTCCTTTCTCCGTCGGATCCGGATCGCCGGGAGGGATAGGTGCGCCCGCCCCTTGCCTTGGCCTCGAAAGGAGGTGCGAAGGGCCTTTTTCCGCCCGATGAAAAGGCCCTTCATCCGGGGATTTCCAAGAAAAGTGATTCAAATCGGATGAAAAGTTCGTTAAAATGGTGTGGAAACCATCCAAATAAAACCACGACTAAGTATCCCCATTATTGAATGACTATTCATTCAGTCGGGAGGGTTTCCAATGACGGAAAAGAAGATCTGGCACCAGTATTACCCGGAAGAAGTCCCCGCAACTTTGGAGTACCCCGAAGCGTATTTGACGGATTTTCTTTTGGAGTCGGCCCGGGAGTTTCCCGACCGGGACGCCGTTCACTTCATGGGAAAACGGATTACCTACCGGGAACTTTTGGATGATGTCTTTCGCTTTGCCCATGCCCTGAAGGATCTGGGAGTGCGCAAAGGGGAACGGGTGTCGATCATGCTGCCCAATTCGCCCCAGGCGGTGATCGCCTATTACGGCACGCTGTTTGCCGGGGCGGTTGTCGTTCAGACCAATCCGATGTACATGGAGCGGGAATTGAAACACCAGCTGACGGATTCCGGCGCGGAGACGATCGTCTGCGTGGATCTGGTGTTCGACAAGGTGAAGCGGGTGATGGACGAAACCCCGCTGAAGCGCGTCATCGTCACCAGCATCAAGGATTATCTTCCCTTCCCGAAGAACATCCTGTATCCGCTTAAAATGCTCAAAGAAGGCAATCGGGTGGACATTTCCTACGGGGATAACATCCACCGCTTTTCCGAACTGATCCGGAAAGCGCCGGCGGATCCGGTGACGATGCCCGTCGAATCCCCCGACGAGCTCGCCCTGCTCCAGTATACCGGCGGAACCACGGGGCTTGCGAAGGGGGCGATGCTCACCCATCGCAATCTGGTGGCCAACACGGTCCAGTGCGCCGCGTGGATGTACCGGGGGCGGAAGGGAAAAGAAAAAACCTTGGGCATTTTGCCCTTTTTCCACGTTTACGGCATGACCGTGGTGATGAATTATTCCGTGTACATGGCGGCGACGATGATCCTCCTGCCGAGGTTTGACGCCGGACAAGTCCTCAAGACGATCGCCAAGGAGAAGCCGACGCTCTTTCCCGGTGCCCCCACGATGTATGTGGCCCTGATCAATCATCCCGACATCGAAAAGTACGACCTTTCTTCCATCGAAGCCTGCCTCAGCGGGTCCGCCCCCCTTCCCGTCGAGGTGCAGGAGCGGTTTGAAAATTTGACCGGCGGTCGCCTGGTCGAAGGATACGGATTGACCGAGGCTTCCCCCGTCACCCACGCCAATCCCATCTGGGGCCGTCGGAAAGCCGGCAGGATTGGCCTTCCGTGGCCGGACACCGAATGCCGGATTGTGAATCCGGAAACCGGCGAAGAGGTGAAGCAGGGAGAGGTCGGCGAGCTTCAGGTTCGCGGTCCCCAGGTGATGAAGGGATATTGGAACCGGCCGGAGGAGACGGAAAAGGTGCTCAAGGACGGCTGGCTGAGCACCGGAGATATGGCTTTCATGGACGAGGAAGGTTATTTCGCCATCATGGACCGAAAGAAGGACGTGATCATCGCCGGCGGATTCAACATCTATCCGCGGGAAGTGGAAGAGGTGCTGTACGAACACCCGGCGATTCAGGAGGCGGCCGTCGTCGGTGTTCCGGATCCCTATCGGGGGGAAACCGTGAAAGCGTTTATCGTCCTCAAGGAAGGGGAGAGGATCACGGAGGAGGAACTGGATGCCTACTGCCGGGAGCGCCTGGCGGCTTACAAGGTTCCCCGACTTTACGAGTTCCGCTCCGAATTGCCCAAGACGACCGTGGGGAAGATTCTCCGGCGGGTGTTGGTCGAAGAAGAGAAGAAGAAGTGACGGGGGCGAAGCGGCGATGAAAACCCCCGGCCACGGCAAGCATTTCCGACAAGCGGCGATTTCCACGTTTTTCTTGAAAGTTGCCGATTTCTTTTGTTCCCGGGGCGATCCGACATGGTATAATGTTTTTCGGTTGCGCTTTCATCCGCAATTTTGACGAAAAAAGTTGACAGGGGTCTGTTTTGCGTAATAAACTAGAAATTGAATGAATGGTCATTCATTAAGGAATGAGGGAATGGCATGGCCAAACGGACCGGGGAAAAATATGAGGCGATCATTGACGCCGCCATCCGCGTCATCGCCGAAAACGGTTACCACAACGCCCAGGTGTCCAAAATCGCCCGGGAGGCAAAGGTGGCCGACGGGACGATCTATCTCTATTTCGAAAACAAGGACGATATGCTGATCTCCCTCTTCAATGAGAAGATGGGGGCCTTCATCGAGACCGTCCGGGAAGCCATCGCCCGTGTCGACTCCGCGCCGGACCAGCTCCGGGAGCTGATGCGCCTCCATTTTGCGCACCTGGAAAACAATCCGAAGATGGCGATCGTCACGCAGATCGAACTGCGGCAATCCAACCGGAAGGTGCGCAAGGGGATTGCGGAAACCCTGAAAAAGTACATGGATGTCATCGACGACATCATCCGCTCCGGGATCGAGCAGGGGATTTTTCGCCCGGATGTCGATGTACGGGTCGCCCGCCGGATGATTTTCGGCACCTTGGATGAAACCGTCACGTCCTGGATCGCCAACGGCTGCAAGTACAGCCTGATGGACCAGGTGGAACCCATCCATCGCCTGTTCCTCTACGGAATGGGCAAGGATGCCCCTCAGCAGAGGGAGGCTCAGTCTGAGAAGGAGGGTAATGCATGAACATTTTGGTCTGCCTGAAGCAAACCTTCGACACCGAGGAGCGCATCGTTCTCGAGGACGGCAAAATCAGCGAAGACGGGGTGGAATTTGTCATCAACCCCTACGATGAATATGCCGTGGAGGAAGCCATCAAGCTGAAGGAAGAGCACGGGGGGGAAGTGACGGTCATCACCGTGGGGCCGGAGCGGGCGGAACAAGCGTTGCGCACGGCCATGGCCATGGGGGCCGACAAGGGAATCATCGTGGATTCCGAGGATTTGGAAGATGCCGATGAATACACCATCGCCAAAATTTTGGCCGAGGTGATCAAGGAGCAGGAGTACGACATCATCCTGTGCGGATACATGGCCGTGGACGACGGCTCGGCGCAGGTGGGGCCCCGCTTGGCGGAATTGCTCGGAATTCCCCACATCTCCACCATCACCAAATTGACCATCGACGGCGAAAACGTGGAAGTGGAAAAGGACGTGGAGGGGGACGTGGAAATCATTCAGTCCAAACTGCCCATCCTGTTGACGGCCCAGCAGGGGCTGAATGAACCGCGCTATCCTTCCCTCCCGGGGATCATGAAGGCGAAGAAAAAGCCCCTGGAGCGTCTGGACCTGGACGATCTGGACCTGGATGAGGAGGACATCGAAGCCAAGACGGAAACGCTGGAAATTTTCCTTCCGCCGAAGAAGGAAGGCGGGAAGATCCTGGAAGGCGAGCTGTCCGATCAGGTGAAGGAACTGGTTCAGTTGCTCCGGAACGAGGCAAAGGTGATCTGATCCCGGCAGGGGCTGTTTCAACGCCTGCGGCACGGTAAAAAGCGGCTTGAGAAGACCATGCAGACTGCAAGGGGGAAACGTCCATGAGCAGAAACGTATTGGTACTGGCCGAAGTGCGGGACGGGGGATTGCGGAATGTCTCCCTGGAGTGCCTGGCGGCGGCGCGGCGGGTCGCTGAGGGGGGAACCATCACGGCCGCCGTGTTCGGCAGCAAAGCGAAGGAATTTGCGGACACGCTCGCCCATCACGGCGCCGACAAGGTGGTCGTCGCCACCGATGAGAAGCTGGACCAATATACCACGGATGCCTATTTCCAGGCCTTCAAACAAGTGATCGACAAGGTGCATCCCGACGTCATCCTCACCGGGCATACCGCCATCGGACGGGATGTGAGCCCGCGGATCGCCGCCCGGATGGGATGGGGGCTCATTTCCGACTGCACCGATGTGCAGCCGGCGGACGGACGGATCATTTTCACCCGGCCCATTTACGCCGGAAAGGCCTTTGTGAAAAAGGCGGTGAAGGAAGGGACCGTCTTTGCGACGATCCGTCCCAACAACATTCCGGCGGGGGAGGCGGACACTTCCCGTTCCGCCCAGGTGGAGGAGCTGGATGTCGCGATTTCCGCCGATTCCCTGCGGACCATCGTGAAAGAGGTGGTTCGCAAGACCGCCGGCGGTGTGGATCTGACGGAGGCGCGGATCATTGTTTCCGGCGGTCGGGGCGTGAAAAGTGCGGAGGGATTTAAAGTCCTTCAGGAACTGGCCGATGTCCTTGGAGGCGCCGTGGGCGCATCCCGGGGCGCCTGCGATGCCGGATACTGCGATTACTCCCTGCAGATCGGCCAAACCGGAAAAGTGGTCACGCCGGATCTTTACATCGCCTGCGGGATCTCCGGCGCCATTCAGCACCTCGCCGGTATGTCCAACTCCAAGGTGATCGTCGCCATCAACAAGGATCCGGAGGCGAACATCTTCAACGTGGCCGATTACGGCATCGTGGGAGATCTGTTTGAAGTGGTTCCGATGCTGACGGAGGAATTCAAGAAGGTCCTGGCCGAATCCAACTGATTTCGTGCCCGGTGCGGCAGACCGTGAGTCTGCCGCACTTTTTCGGCCGGTGAAGACGGCTTCGCCGCCACCTTGCGCTTTGACGGATCCCGCCTGCGCGTTTTCGGCAAAAAGCGGCGAAAGGCGCCCCCTTTGGGGCAATCTCTCGTTTTTTCGTCAACCGAAATACCTTGGATCCTTCGCCGCGGAGTGGTATACTATGTTCGTCGGATCGGAACTCGGTGAATTGAGGAGGTTAAACAACAATGGCCATCGTCGATGTGACGGACCAGAATTTTTCCGAGGAAGTGAAATCGGGGACCGTGCTGGTCGATTTTTGGGCTCCTTGGTGCGGTCCGTGCAAAATGATCGCTCCCGTCTTGGAGGAGCTGGACAACGAGATCGGCGACAAGCTGAAGATCGCCAAATTGAATGTCGATAACAACCCGGAGACGGCGGGCCGTTTCGGGGTGATGAGCATTCCGACCCTGATGGTGTTTAAAGACGGCGAAATGGTCTCCAAAATGGTCGGTTTCCAGCCCAAAGAACAGCTGCGGGAATGGCTCGACCCCTATTTGTGATCCTTGACTTCCCCGCGAAAAAAGGCTGTTGACCCTGACGACGGTCAACAGCCTTTTTTTTGGTTTATCCCCAGATCGTTTTCATGCCGCCGATGGTCCCGCTGTTTTCATCCGGGAAAAGGCGGGGACGGAGCCGGTTCCGGTAGCGGACGAACACCGCCAGGAGCCACAACACATTGACCAGAGCGCCGAGGGCGTACTGAATCAGGCTGAAGAGAAATTGAAGACCCGGGTTTAGTTCGGCGGAACTGGCCGGATCAAAGGAGTTGAACCCGAAGAACTCCGAAAGCAGAATCAGGAACAATCCGTACGCAAAATTGATGAGAAAAATGATCAAACCGGAAAGGAAGACCTGCCCGAAGGACCGCGTAAAAAGCCGGCCGGAAAGGGCGATGGCCTTCCAGATCCCCGTGTTTTCCGCCACAAGGATCACCGGAGCGTGAAGAAAGACAAGGGCCAGCACGATGGTCAGGATGGTGGCGACAAGGAGGGGCAACAAACTGACCAATAGCAGACTCTCATTCCCTTCCATGAGCCCGGCTGCGAAGATCACGATTCCCAGAGCAAACAGGACGATGGAGGGGATGAAAAAGAGAAAGAGCAGGAATTGCTGACCCGCCATTTTCCACATAAAGCGCAATCCCTGGGTGAAATAGATCTGAAGCGAGGACCGGTCTTCGAAGACCGCATGGTTTACCATCGAGTTCATGCCTGCGGAGGTAAAACCCGAGTAAAGGAAAAAAGCCAGGATGAAAAAGATGCTGAAAATCAGCAACCCGATCAGTACCGGGACGGCCGCCTTGTCCATCGCGGCGGCAAAGGGATCCGGGGATTCGGGGTTAAAAGGATCCATAATCGATCCGATCATCCCTCCCGCAATCAGGACGAGGAGCAGCAGGCCGATGAGGGCGATGATGATGGTCATGACCGCGAAGATGACTCCCGCGACCAGAGAACCGACAATATTGCCGAGCCACAGTGTCAGTCCGTGACGGCGCAACAGTTCAAAGTAGTTTTCCATCCCTTTCCCTCCAAAATCACCAATTGTTCGGGGCATAACCGGGTGTTGTCCCGACAAAGGCTCGTTCCCGGTCCGGATCTTCCGGGAAGAGATAGCTGCGAAGCCGTGTCTTGTACCGGTGGGCGATGGACAGCAGGGACGCGGAAAGGGCGTAGTAAGCGACAAACAGAATGGTCAACAATAAGAAGATGCCCAAAATCACCCGAACGATCTCATTTCCTCCCGTCAGAACGTCAAACAGAATGAAAAGGACGAAAACAATCGGCAAGACCAAACCGTAGGCGCCCAAAGAGATGCCCAGGGCGATGAGACCGGACAGAAGGGTTTGCCCCGGTTTTTTGACGGTGAGCCGAAACGCGAGGCGGATCGAGTCCCAAACTCCCGTCCGTTCAGCGATCATGATCAGAGGAGAGTGCAGGGATATCCAGAGATATCCGATGGACAGGACAAAGAGCAGAATGAAAAACAGCAAGAGAAAGATCAGGAGGACGACTTCCGAGCCCCCGTTTACAGCGAGAAAACTGATGAAGGGCAGCATGAGCAGGGCGGGCCCTATGAAAAAAAGGATCAATAGGATTTGCTGACCGAACATTTTCCACAAGTGCCTGAATCCCGTCGTGAAAAAGTATCCGATGGACCATTCGCCGCGGAAGACCGAGGCGGAGGCGGCTCCATAGGCTCCGGCGGTCCAGAAACTGTGCGGCAGTAAGAGGGTGACGAAAAAAAGCAGGATCAGCACTGCGATCAGAACCATCCCTCCGGGTTCGGAAGCGAGATTGTCGGCGAGCTGATCCGTATCGCCCTCGAGTATGTAAGAGGCCGATGAAAATATCGCGATCAGGAGAAAAGCAACGATCACGTACAGGATCAGCGCCACGTAATAGAACGCCGAGTAAAGCAAACCGCCGAGAAACATGGCAACGGACAATTTGAGTCCGTGGCGCTTGAGTGTGTCAAAGTAGGATTCCGTCAAACGAATTTCCTCCTTTCAAGATATTGTATCTCCCTTGGGAAGTAAATACGAAGTCCGTCACATTCAGATAGAAAAATGACGGACGCTTCCACGCCGTCACGAACACATGGTACCGAATTTCGGGAAAAAAGTAAATCCGCCTGATCGTCTAAACCGAGAAATATTGCGGTGTATTGGGAAATCGGTGTGAGGGACGGCAAATTATTGATCGGGCACGGGCGCTGCTCCGGCGGCTTCCCCGTCCTGATGAGATTCGGGAAAAAGGACGTGGCGAAAGCGGGTGCTGTACCGGTGGACGACGGCCAGCAGGGCGGCGGCGAAGGCATAGGGAATCACGGGGAGGAAGCACAGGATGCCCAAAATGACCAAAGCCGCGACCGCCCCGTTTTCTTCCATCAGGTTCATAAAAAGGAGAGGGAGGACAATCAGTATGGATGCGGCCAGCAAAAGAATGCCCAGAAGGATGGCCAGGGCGAAGAGGCCCGACAGAAGGGTTTGCCCCGGTTTTTTCATGATCAGCCGAAACGAGAGGAGGATTGAATTCCATACTCCCGTCCGTTCCACGACCAGAAAAAGCGGGGCGTGAAGGGACACCCACAAATATCCTGCAAGGATGAGGAGGAACAGGAATATGAGGATGTGGGGGGGTTCCTCCGTTCGGACGAGCAGGCCGAAGGGGAAAATCACAAGCAAAAGGGCAACCATCAAAAAAAGGACCAAAAGGACCTGCTGACCGAACATTTTCCACAGGTTCCTGAATCCCTCAGAAAAAAAGGAGCCGATGGTCGACTTCCCGCGGAAAACGCAGGCAGCCGCAGCCCCGTAGGCTCCGGCGGTGAAGAAGCTTTGCGGCAGAGTGCCGGCGAGGAACAGGAGAAGAAAAAAGACCGCTCCGAGGACGATTTTCCCGTGTTCCGAAGGTTCCGCATCCAGTAAGGATGCAACCGCCCCGATGAAAACGGCGAAGATGATCAGCAAAAAAGCGGCCAGATAAGCCATCGCCACATGAAACAGGTAACCGAGGAACAGGGCCACAGACAATTTGACTCCATGACGCTTCAGTGTGCCGAAATAGGACTGTGTCAAGTCGGTTTCCTCCTTTCTTACGCCATGTCGATTTTTCGGATGTGGCAAGTCCCGTCGGAAAGAAAAAACGGTCGTCTCCACGCCGTTATGCGTCCATCATATTGGATTTCGGGGAAAGAGTAAATCCGTTTTTTCATGTTGCCGATCCGTAAGATTCACGGGCTGCGGGAGGCCTTGTGGTACAATAGTGAAATGATCGGAAGGGAGGAACAGGTCCCGTGAAGGATCGGGTAAAGGAAAAAGTGGCCCTGCTCCCGGATCAGCCGGGGTGTTATCTGATGAAAGACGAGAAAGGGGAGGTATTATACGTCGGCAAGGCCAAAAGCCTCCGCAACCGGGTGCGCTCGTACTTTACCGGCAGCCATGACGGAAAAACCCAGCTGCTGGTGTCGCAAATCGCCGATGTGGAGGTGATTGTCACCGGAACGCCGACGGAGGCGTTGATCCTGGAGTGCAACCTGATCAAGAAGCACCGTCCCCGCTACAATGTCCTGCTTAAGGACGACAAATCCTATCCCTATATCCGGTTGACCCGGGAGAAGCATCCCCGTCTGGAAGTGACCCGAAAGAAAAAGAAGGACGGTTCCCGATATTTCGGCCCCTATCCCAACGCCGGGGCGGCACAGCAGACGAAAAAGCTTCTCGACAAGTTGTATCCCCTGCGCAAGTGCAAAACCCTGCCCAAGCGGGCCTGCCTCTATTATCATCTGGGGCAATGCCTGGCCCCCTGCGAGTTTGATGTGGATCCGAGTCAGGAAGAGGCGATCGCCCGGGAAATTGTCCGCTTTTTGAGCGGGGGTTACCGGGAAGTGGAGCGGGATCTGCGGAAGAAAATGGAAGAGGCCGCCGAAAGGCTGGATTTTGAGCGGGCCAAGGAACTGCGCGACCTGATTCATCATATCAATGCGGTGATGACCAAGCAAAACATCATTTTCAACGACGATATCGACCGGGATGTGTTCGGGTATGCGGTGGACAAGGGCTGGATGTGCGTCCAGGTCTTTTTCGTCCGCCAAGGGAAGTTGATCGAGCGGGAAGTTTCCATCTTTCCCCATTATCATGATCCGGAAGAAGATTTCCATTCCTTCGTGACGCAGTTTTATCACGAAACACCCGCCCTGCCCAAGGAGATCTATCTGCCGGTCGGGACCGACACCGAGTGGCTGGGCCAATGGCTGAAGGGCGTCCATGTGCGCGTTCCTCAGCGGGGATTGAAGAAAAAACTGGTCGACATGGCGGCGGAAAACGCCCGGATCGCTCTGGAGGAGCGGTTCCGCTTGATGGAGAGGGACGAGGAGCGGACGGTCCAGGCGGCCCGGCGGCTGGGAGAAATCCTGGGAATCGGAGCGGCCCGGCGAATCGAGGCCTTCGACAATTCCAACATCCAGGGAACGGATCCCGTGTCGGCGATGGTGGTTTTCCTGGACGGCCGGCCGGCAAAGCAGGAATACCGGAAATACAAGATCCGCACCGTCAACAAGCCGGACGATGTGGAGACGATGCGGGAGGTGATACGCCGCCGCTACACCCGGGTGTTGCGGGAGGATTTGCCGTTGCCGGATCTGATTCTGGTGGACGGAGGGAAGGCGCAGATGGGAGCGGCGGTGGATGTGCTGGAGAACGAGTTGGGGCTGTTTATTCCCGTCGGCGGTCTGGTCAAGGATGAACGGCATCAGACCGCCCGCCTGCTGGCGGGGGATCCCCCCCGGGAGGTGCGCCTTGACCGCAGGAGCCAGGAGTTTTACCTGATCCAGCGCATACAGGAGGAGGTTCACCGCTTTGCCGTCACCTTCCACCGGCAGGTGCGGAGGAAGACGATGATCCGCTCCCGTCTGGATGACATCCCCGGTGTGGGAGAAAAGCGGAAGCGCCAGCTTTTCCGTCACTTCGGCTCCATCGAACGGATGAAAAACGCCACCATCGAGGAGTACCGGAAGGCGGGGATCGGGGACAAATTGGCCCGAAAAATCATTGAGGCCCTGCGTTCCGAGGAACCGGCGGGTTCTTCTTCCTCCTCTGCGGGAGAAAAGGGATGATGGGGAGAGGACTGATCGTTCTGTGCGGAGGACAATCCCGGCGGATGGGGAGGGACAAGGCGCTGATGCCCGTGGGGGGGCGGCCCGTCATCGAGCGGGTGCTTCACCGGCTGCAGGGCTGGGGCGATCCGCTGGTGGTGACCAATCGTCCGGAGGCCTATCGCCACCTGGAGGTTCCATTGATCGGCGACCGCTTCCCGGGAAAGGGCCCCCTGGCGGGCATCCATGCGGGGCTTGCCCATTCCCGCCACCGGGTCAATCTGGTGGTTGCCTGCGACATGCCCTTCGTTTCCCGGGCCCTCGCCGACCTGCTCTTTGCGCATCTCGCCGGCGATGATGCTTCCGTTCCCCGCCTCGGCGACCGCCCGCATCCCCTGTTTGCCGTGTACACCAAGGAATGTCTGGGTCCCCTTGAAATGTCCCTGGAAGCGGGGGATCTCAGCGTCATTCGGTTTCTCCGGCGGATCCGGACACGGTTTGTGGAGCGGGAAGCCATCGCGGCGGTGGCGGATCCCCGGCTTGCCCTGTTCAACATGAACGAACCGGCGGATTACTGCCGGGCTTGCAGGATGAACGGCGGGGAGGAGGCATGAGGGCTTTCTGCCGGGCGGCGCACTTTGTGCCGCGGCAAAAAGCCCTCAGACCTTCTTCGGCGCTGAGGGCTGGTCCTTTCGTCATTTGGATTGCTCTTGGGAGGATTTTTCCGGTTTGTCCGTACGGGTTTCGTCCGCCCCGCTGAAGGATTCCTTGAATTCCCGAAGAGTCCGTCCCACGGCCCGTCCCAATTCCGGCAATTTGCTGGGGCCGAACAGGAGCAATGCCACCACCAGGATGAGGATCAAACCGGGTACTCCGATGTTGCTTATCATAAAGCTCACACTCCGATGGGGTCTAAAACCCCCGATGGATTTTGCATTCCCATTATACTACGGATCAGAGGGACCCGCAAAGAAAGACCCGGCGGAAGGGCGCGGAGAAAAGCAGTTTTCCCATTTTTGACACATCCTTTTTTTCTCCGATTCGAAAGAAAAGCATTGCCAGGGATTCCGGGCTGTGATAAGATTACAAGAAATATTTGATCCAAAACCACAACCACAACATACTCCTCACTGCATGTGAAATAGGGGAGCGGAACTCCATCAGTACCCGGCGCGAGGCAGCGGCCGCCGTTGACCGGCGGGGAAAGGGGAGTCCGCCGAAGGTCATCTTTCCGGCCGCGGGAGGGTGGCCTGGGGCCGTCACCGAACAGGGGCGGCACTGTCACGAAGGCCGACCGCCGGCTTTCGTGGAGCACTATCTCACAGGAGGTAAGTGAGGCTGGATCGACCGTATGGCGACAGCTTCGTTTCCTGCTGTGGCCTTTTTCATTTTTTCGGGGAGTCATGAGGAAGCGGGGAGGAGCTGACCATCATGGGTATTGTCGTCCAGAAATACGGGGGTACGTCGGTAGGCAGTGTGGAAAGAATTCGCCGGGTGGCGGAGAGGGTGGCGGCGGTTCACGCCCAGGGGAAGCCGTGCGTCGTCACCGTGTCCGCCATGGGGAAGACGACGGACCAGCTGATCGATTTGGCCCGCCAGGTGAGTCCCCGCCCCCCGGCCAGGGAGATGGATATGCTCCTCACCACCGGGGAACAGGTGTCCATCGCCCTGTTGGCGATGGCTTTGTCGGAACTGGGGGTTCCGGCCCGGTCCCTGACCGGTTGGCAGGCGGGGATCACCACCGATGAGATCCATGGAAAAGCGCGCATTCAAGAAATCGACACCCGGCTGATCCGGGAGTGCCTCGACCGCGGTGAGGTCGTGATCGTTGCCGGCTTCCAGGGGAAGACGGCGACGGGGGAGATCACGACGTTGGGGCGGGGCGGTTCGGATACCACCGCCGTGGCGCTGGCGGCGGCGCTTGAGGCGGAGGTTTGCGAGATCTACACCGATGTGCCCGGCGTCTTCACGGCGGATCCGCGGGTGGTGCCCCGGGCGGGGAAAATGGACGAAATCTCCTTTGAAGAGATGCTGGAGCTGGCCCATCTGGGCGCGGCGGTTCTTCATCCCCGGTCGGTGGAGTGCGCCATGAAGCACCGGGTGCCGCTGGTGGTCCGGTCCAGCTTTTCGGAGGAGCCGGGAACCTGGGTGAAGGAGGCGAAGGACTTGGAAACGGAGCGCCATGTGAGAGGGATCGCCCACGACATGCACGTGGCCCGGATGAAGGTGTTGGGGCTGAAAAACCGGATCGAAACCTTGTCCCATCTGTTCGGCATTCTGGCCGATGCCCACATCAATGTGGACATGATCGTCCAGAGTGAACACGATGCGGAACGGATCGACGTGGCCTTCAGCGTTCATGAGGACGAAGGGGAACTGGCCAAGGAAGTGATCGAGGCCCGCCGGGAGGAACTGGACTACCTCAAGGTGCTGTATGAGACCGGACTGGCCAAGGTCTCGGCGGTGGGGGCCGGGATGGTGTCCCGCCCCGGCGTGGCGGCGAAGATGTTCGCGGCGCTCACCGATGCGGGCATCCGCATCAAAATGGTCTCCACCTCGGAAATCAAGATCTCCTGCGTCATCCCGCGGGAACGAGCCGTGGAAGCCGTCCGCGAGCTGCATGCCGCCTTCGGCCTCGACGTGGCCGAGGGCGAGATGGCGGGCATCGCGGCAAAAGGTGCCGGATGAATCTCATTTTTTCTGCATCCTGATAATAGGAAAATATGGAATATAGATACATCCTTCTTCCGAAGATTTTTTTCGGATGTCACCCCTGCCAAGAAGGAATTTTTCAATCTGTAGAGAATAAACAAGAATTAGGTGCAACTATGATCCATTCGAAATGGTCTTAATTTCCGCTTGTACAAAAGGCCTATATATTAAAGAATGGATCATAGGACACATTATGTATCGATACAGCAACTAACGATCTAATCAAGGGGGTTGACTGATGAAAAAGGGCAAATGGACAGGCAAACTTTCGGCAATTCTGGTCGCCTTTGCCCTGGTCTTCACCGCGGCCTGCGGCGGCGGATCCGACCAGGGGAAAGGCAGTGAGGAGCTCGCCGAAGAACAGGTGCTCAATGTGGGTCGCGTCAGGAGCGAGCCGCCCAGCCTGGATCCGGCAACCGCTACGGACCAAACGTCCGGTACGATACTTAACCAGGTGATGGAAGGCCTTGTCCGGATTGCCCCCGATGGCAAACCGCAGCCCGCCGTGGCTGAGAAGTGGGAGGTCAGCAAAGACGGGAAGGAGATCACCTTCCATCTGCGTAAGGACGCCAAGTGGTCCAACGGCGATCCGGTGACCGCCCATGATTTCGAGTACGCCTGGAAGCGGGTGCTCGATCCGAAGAAGAAACCGCCCGCCGACTACGCGTACCAGCTCTACTACCTGAAAAACGGGGAGAAGTACAACAAAGGGAAAGCGAAGGCCGAAGATGTCGGCGTCAAGGCAGTGGACGACCACACCCTGAAGGTGGAGCTGGAGCAGCCGACGCCCTACTTCGTGTCTCTCACCAGCTTCTACACCCTGTTCCCGGTCAACAAGAAAGTGGCGGAGAAAAACGACAAGTGGGCCGCCGAGGCCGACACCTACGTGGGCAACGGCCCCTTCAAGCTGAAGACCTGGGAGCACGATGCCAAGATCGAGCTGGTGAAGAACGAGCATTACTGGGGCGCCAAGGATGTGAAACTGACCCAGATCAACTTCCCGTTCATCGGGAAGGAGGAGACGGGATACCAGCAATTCAAGTCCGGTAAACTGGATGAAGGGGATTCCATCATCATCCCTCCGGATTTGGTGAAAAAAGGGCTGGAGAGCGGCGAGATCAAGTCGCAGAAATCTCCGGCGATCTACTTCTACATGTTCAACGTGGAGAAAAAGCCCTTTAACAACAAGAAGATCCGCAAAGCCTTTGCCTTGGCCATCGACCGCAAGTCGATCGTCGAAAACGTGACCCAGGGAGGACAGGTTCCGGCCACCGGTTTCGTCCCGTGGGGAATCCCGGACTTTGTCGCCAACAAGGACTGGGTAGAGACCCGCGATCCCTATCTGCCGGAAACGGCCCAGCCGGAGGAAGCCAAAAAGCTGCTTGAGGAAGGCATGAAGGAAGAAGGCTATGACAAGCTTCCCACGGTGACCATCGATTACAACACCGATGAAGGTCACAAGAAGATCGCGGAAGCGATTCAGCAAATGTGGAAGAAAAACCTCGGGGTGGACGTGAAACTGCGCAACTCCGAATGGCAGGTGTATTTGGACAAGACCAAGTCCGGCGACTTCCAGGTGGGACGCCTTGGTTGGTTGCCCGACTACATCGACCCGATGACCTTCATGGACATGTGGGTGACGGGTGGAGGCAACAACGACACCCGCTTCAGCCATAAGGAGTACGATGCCTTGATCGAGAAAGCGAAATCCACGGCCGATCAAAAGGTCCGCATGGAAGCGCTGCACAAGGCGGAAGACATTCTGATGGACGAAATGCCGATCGCACCGATCTATTTCTATACGGATCTCTACATGGAGCAGGATTACGTGAAGGGTGTCGTGCGGAACCCGGACGGGAGTGTCTACTTCCGAGATGCCTATATTCTTGAGCATTAATGGAGGCATGGGTGAAAGTCACCCCTTCATGGGGTGACTTTCCCTTGTCCGCTTTTTCTGCAGAGGAGGTGTTGCCGGTGCTTCGATATATAGGAAAACGCGTTTTTTACATGCTGATTTCCCTCTGGGTGATCGCCACCCTGACCTTCATCATGATGCATCTGGCCCCCGGCGGTCCCTTTGCTTCGGAGAAGAAGTTGCCGCCCCAGATCATCGCCAACCTGGAGGCGCATTATAATCTGGACAAGCCGCTGCCGGTGCAATATGCCCTTTATATGAAAAATCTGATCATGTTCGATCTGGGTCCCTCGATCAAATCGGAGTCCCGGGATGTGAACAGCATTCTGGCCGACGGGTTCCCCGCCTCCGCCCAGCTGGGCCTGGAGGCGATGGCTGTCGCCGTGCTGGCGGGACTGATCATGGGAATTATCGCCTCTATTCGCCACAATCGGCTGCCGGATTATACCGTCATGTTCCTGGCGGTGGTCGGGCTGGCCGTCCCCAGTTTCGTCCTTGCCCCTCTCTTTCAGAAGTATTTCGGTCTTGAGTGGAATCTTCTGCCGATCGCCGGGTGGGGTTCCTTCGAGGATACCATTCTGCCGGCCATTGCCCTGTCCTTCACCCCCTTGGCCCTCATGACCCGATTGATGCGTTCCAGCATGCTGGAGGTGATGAGCCAGGATTACATCCGCACCGCCCGCGCGAAGGGGCTGTCCCCGTCGAGGGTCATCACCCGGCACGCGATCCGCAATGCCATTCTGCCGGCGATCACCATCATCGGTCCCTTGGCGGTGGATATCATCACCGGCAGTTTCGTGATCGAGAAGATCTTTTCCATTCCGGGCATCGGAAAATATTTTGTGGAGAGCATATTCAACCGGGATTATTCGGTGATCATGGGCGTGACCATCTTCTATTCCGCGCTGCTTCTTCTGGTCAATCTGCTGGTGGACATCGCTTACACGTTGGTGGATCCGCGCATCAAGATCGGCGGAAGGGGGGCGAACTGACATGTCTTTGCCTGCAGAAGCTTTTGAACCGGCGCCGCGCCGCGAGGCGGAGGCGGAGGCGATTGCGCGCCCCAGCCTTACCTACTGGCAGGATGCCTGGTTGCGCTTGAAGAAGAACTGGTTGGCAATGGCGGGTCTCGTCATTCTCGTGCTCCTCGCCGTCATGGCCATTTTCGGCCCCTATATGGTGGATTATACCTATTATGAGCAAAACCTGGAAACCGGAAAGAACCTGGAACCCTCCAGTGAGCACTGGTTCGGGACCGACGATCTGGGCCGGGACATGTTCGTGCGCACCTGGTATGGCGCCCGCGTGTCGCTTCTGATCGGATTGGCGGCGGGATTGATCGATCTGATCATCGGCGTGCTCTACGGCGGCATTTCCGGCTACAAGGGCGGGCGAACCGATGAGATCATGATGCGGATCGTCGACGTCCTGTGGGGGCTTCCGTACTTGTTGACCGTGATTCTCCTGCTGGTCGTGATGGAGCCCGGCGTCCTGACGATCATCATCGCCCTGTCGATTACCGGCTGGCTGCGCATGGCCCGTCTGGTTAGGGGACAAGTGCTGCAGCTGAAGGAGCAGGAGTACGTGCTGGCCGCCCGGACCCTGGGGGCGAGCGGCCGGTGGATATTGTTCAAGCATCTGCTTCCCAACTCCTTGGGCCCGATTATTGTTCTTATCACCTACACCATTCCCAACGCCATCTTCGCCGAAGCGTTTCTGAGCTTCCTCGGGCTGGGGGTGCAGGCGCCCTTCGCCAGCTGGGGGACGATGATCGACGATTCGACGGCGGTGATTTTGTCGGGTGAGTGGTGGCGCCTCTTCTTCCCCGCCTTTTTCCTCAGCCTGACGCTGTTGGCCTTCAACATGCTCGGCGATGGCCTGAGGGATGCCCTGGATCCGAAAATGCGCAAGTAAAGGAGGGAGATCATGGCTCTTTTGGAAGTGGAGAATCTGCATGTGTCGTTTCAGACCTACGGGGGTGAAGTGCACGCGGTCCGCGGAGTCAGCTTCTCCCTCGAAAAGGGGGAAACCCTGGCCATCGTCGGCGAGTCGGGGAGCGGGAAGAGCGTCACCGCCCAGTCGATCATGCGCCTGATTCCGACGCCGCCGGGCATCATCAAGGAAGGGGAGATCCGCTTCGACGGAAAGGATCTGCTGACCCTGTCGGAAAAGGAGATGTTCGGCATTCGCGGTTCGGAGATCGGCATGATCTTCCAGGATCCGATGACCTCCCTCAACCCGACGATGACCGTGGGCAGGCAGATCATGGAAGGATTGATCTGGCACCAGGGGATCGACAAGCGGGCGGCCCGGGAACGGGCGATTGAGATGCTCCGCCTGGTGGGGATTCCGACGCCCGAAAAACGGGTGGATCAGTATCCCCACGAGTTCAGCGGGGGAATGCGGCAGCGGGCGATGATCGCCATAGCCATGGCCTGCAATCCGAAAATCCTCATCGCCGATGAACCCACCACCGCCCTGGATGTGACCATCCAGGCGCAGATCATGGAACTGATGAAGGAGCTGCAGGAGAAGACGGGAACGGCGATCATCCTGATCACCCACGATCTGGGCGTGGTGGCCGAAACCGCCCACAAGGTGGCCGTCATGTACGGCGGGAAAGTGGTGGAGTACGGAACGGTGGAGGAAATTTTCTACCGTCCCCGCCATCCCTACACCTGGGGATTGCTCAACTCCATGCCCCGGCTGGACATGGAGCGGGACACGGAGCTGCAGTCGATCCCGGGTTCGCCGCCGGACCTGTTCAAGCCCCCGCAGGGGTGCCCCTTCGCCGACCGCTGCCCTCATGCGATGAACATCTGCCATGAAATGATGCCGGAGAAGACCGAAGCGTCTTCCAGCCACGGCGTGTACTGCTGGCTGGAGCATCCTCAGGCTCCCCGCGTGGACCGGGGTCTGCGGGTGAACATCTCGGCCAAGTAGGTTCTGCGCTTAAGGGGACGGGA
This sequence comes from Planifilum fulgidum, assembly GCF_900113175.1. NCBI lineage: Bacteria > Bacillati > Bacillota > Bacilli > Caryophanales > Thermoactinomycetaceae > Planifilum > Planifilum fulgidum. The sequence goes on from NZ_FOOK01000007.1 coordinate 99,700, forward strand.
AAGGGGGGAGGAATCCCCCCCCCCCGGCCGTCCCCTTATCATCTGCCGCGGGTTGACACACCCTTTCAGATTGTCGTATCATAACAGAAAATTCAATAGGCGTCTTCTTATCGAGAGAGGCGGAGGGACTGGCCCGATGAAGCCCGGCAACCACCCCGCTCCCGTGCAGGGAACGGCCGGACCGAACGATCCGGACGAGGGGAAAGGTGCCAATTCCTGCAGGACCCTCGGGTCCTGAGAGATGAGAAGAGGCGGAACGGAATCCAACCCACTTAGTGGGTCCCGCGCCCTCTTCTGATCGAAGAGGGCGCTTGTTTTTCCGGAAGGGGGAGGATGGATGTGGCGACGACCGTCAACTGCCCGCAAAAGCTGACGGTTCCGATCGGTCCGTTGGATTTGGAATGCGGCCGCCGCCTTAAGCAGGTGGAGATCGCCGTGGAGACCGCCGGGACCCTGAGCGATTCCAGGGACAACGTAATCCTGGTGTGTCATGCGCTGACCGGTGATGCCCACGCCGTGGGGGATGCGGAACATCCCGGCTGGTGGGACGGATTGATCGGACCGGGCGGATATATCGATACCAACCGCTATTTTGTGATCACGACCAACGTTCTGGGCGGATGCGCCGGAAGCACGGGTCCTTCGTCGATCGATCCGGGGACGGGTCGTCCCTACGGGACCTCTTTTCCCGTGGTGACGATTCGTGATATGGTTCGCGCCCAGCGGCGCTGCCTGGAAAAAATGGGCATCTCCAAAATAACGGCGGTGATCGGCGGTTCGATGGGCGGGATGCAGGTGTTGGAATGGGGGATCATGTACCCCGAAGCGGTGGAGCGGATGATCCCGATCGCCACCTCCGTTGCCCTCTCTCCGATGGGAATTGCCTACAACGACATCGGCCGCCAAGCGATTTTGGCGGATCCCGAATGGAAGGGCGGAAATTATTATCCCGGGCCCGGCCCCCGAAGGGGTTTGGCCATCGCCCGGATGATGGGAATGATCACCTACCGGACCGAAACCCTTTTTGAGAAGCGGTTCAGCCGCCGGATCCAGGACGACGGACCCATCACCCGGCTGGATTCGATGTTCCAGGTGGAAAGCTACCTGCGTTATCAGGGGGAGAAGCTGGTCCGCCGCTTCGACGCGAACAGCTATCTCTATCTCCTGAAAGCGATGGATCTGCATGACATCGGCCGGGGACGCGGAGGGGTGGAGCGGGCGCTGTCCCGGATTCAGTCCGACGTGCTGGTGATCGGCATCCGGGAAGACATTCTGTTTCCGATCCGGGAACAGCGAAAAATCCATGCCCTGCTTCAGCGGCTGGGGAAAAGGTCCCGGTTGGAGGAAATTCAATCCCACTACGGCCATGACGCTTTCTTGGTCGAATTTGACCTGGTGGGGCCGCCCATTCGCCGTTTCCTGGGGGAAGGGAGGATGAGGTCTTCTTGACGCTCCCACACTGTGGGAGTACAATAGGGATGTATTAATTCATTATGTGAAACCCCTTTCCAAAAAGCGGTGAATCATTTTGATGAGGAATTTTATCTCTTTGCTGCCGTTTGTGCAGCTTTTTTGGAAAGCAGGGTAACATAAGGAGAAGCACTCAGGTTTATGGGGGGCCTGGCAATGAATCACTCCAGTTTTTTCAACCGTCGGCTGCACTCGCTGTTGGGTGTCATACCGGTGGGCTTTTTTTTGCTCGAGCATCTGTTGACGAACTATTACGCCACCCGGGGAGCTGACGCTTACCGCGAGCAGGTGGAGTGGCTGTGGGACATTCCCTTCCTGCTCTTTTTGGAGATCTTCTTCATTTTCCTTCCGCTTCTGTACCACGGGGTGTACGGATTGTATATCGCCTTCCAGGCGAAGAACAACGTGACCAATTTCGGTTATTTCCGAAACTTGATGTTCATGCTGCAGCGGGTGACCGGGGTGATCACCTTCATCTTTGTCGGTTGGCACGTCTGGGAAACCCGGATTTACGTCGCCCTGAACGACTTGAGCGCCCATGAAGTGGGATTGAGGATGAACGAAATTTTGTCCAACAATCTCACCTTCGCCCTGTATGTGATCGGAGTCATCGCCGCGGTTTTCCACTTCAGCAACGGCATGTGGTCCTTCCTGGTCAGCTGGGGCATCACCGTGGGACCCCGCGCCCAAGCCGTTTCCACCTGGGTGTGGGCCGTCGTTTTCGTCGTCGTGTCCTACATCGGCGTTCGGGCCCTGTTTGCCTTTGTTGACCCAGAATTCGTGACCCAGTCGGCACAGTTCTAAAAGGGGGCACTGCCAATGAATGAAAAGGTCATCGTTGTCGGCGGCGGCTTGGCCGGTCTGATGTCCACGATCAAACTGGCGGAAGCGGGCGCCGACGTGCAATTGTTCTCGATCGTTCCCGTGAAGCGTTCCCACTCCGTCTGTGCGCAGGGTGGAATCAACGGTGCGGTCAACACCAAGGGGGAAGGAGATTCTCCCTGGGAGCACTTTGACGACACCATTTACGGAGGGGACTTTTTGGCCAACCAACCGCCCGTCAAGGCGATGTGTGAAGCGGCGCCGGGCATCATTTACCTGATGGACCGGATGGGAGTCCCCTTCAACCGGACGCCGGAAGGGCTTATTGACTTCCGCCGGTTCGGCGGAACCAAGCACCATCGGACCGCTTATGCCGGCGCGACGACGGGCCAACAGTTGCTGTACGCCCTGGATGAGCAGGTGCGTCGCTACGAGGTGGCCGGTCGCGTCACCAAGTTTGAGCATTGGGAGTTTTTGTCCGCCGTGTTGGATGATGAAGGCCGTTGCCGGGGAATCGTCGCCCAGGATTTGCGCAGCGGGGAAATCCGCGCCTTCCCGGCGGACGCGGTGATTCTGGCCACCGGCGGTCCGGGAATCATCTTCGGCAAGTCGACCAACTCGATGATCAACACCGGTTCCGCTGCCAGCGCCGTTTATCAGCAGGGAGCCATTTACGCCAACGGGGAGTTTATCCAGGTTCACCCGACGGCCATCCCCGGGGATGACAAGCTCCGCCTGATGTCGGAGTCGGCCCGCGGGGAAGGGGGACGGGTTTGGACCTACAAGGACGGAAAGCCGTGGTATTTCCTGGAGGAGTGGTATCCCGCCTACGGGAACCTGGTGCCGCGGGACATCGCCACCCGGGCGATCTTCAAGGTGTGCGTCGACATGAAACTGGGGATCAACGGGGAGAACATGGTCTATTTGGACCTTTCCCACAAGGATCCCAAGGAGCTGGACGTCAAACTGGGCGGGATCATCGAGATTTATGAGAAATTCATGGGAGAAGATCCGCGGAAGGTTCCGATGAAGATCTTCCCGGCGGTGCACTATTCGATGGGCGGCCTGTGGGTGGACTACAACCACATGACCAATATTCCCGGCCTGTTTGCCGCGGGAGAATGCGATTATCAATACCACGGGGCCAACCGTCTCGGCGCCAACTCCCTTCTCTCCTGCATCTACGGAGGGATGGTGGCCGGTCCCAGCGCGATCAGATACGTCCGCGGACTGGAAAAGTCGGCGGAGGATCTGCCTTCCACCCTGTTTGAGCAATACCGCAAAAAGGAAGAGGAAAAATACGAACAAATCCTCAAGATGGACGGAAATGAAAACGCCTATCAGCTGCACAAGGAATTGGGCGAGTGGATGACTGACAATGTGACGGTGGTCCGCTACAATGACCGGCTGTTGAAGACGGACGAAAAGATTCAGGAATTGATGGAGCGGTACAAGCGGATCAGCATGATCGACACCAGCCGGTGGAGCAACCAGGCCGCCTCGTTCACCCGTCAGCTGTGGAACATGCTGCAGTTGGCCCGGGTGATCACCCTGGGGGCCTATCACCGCAACGAAAGCCGCGGCGCCCACTACAAGCCGGAATATCCGGAGCGGAATGACGAAGAGTGGCTCAAGACCACCAAGGCGAAATACACCCCCGACGGTCCGGAGTTTGATTACGAGCCCGTGGACGTTTCCCTGATCAAACCGCGCCCGCGCCGGTACGACGTGGCGAAAGAGGAGGCGGCGAAACAATGAGCGAACAGACGGTGCATCTCATCATCACCCGCCAGGACGGACCGAATGAAAAGCCGTATACGGAAGAGTTCAAGCTGCCGTACCGGAAAAACATGAATGTCATTTCGGCGCTGATGGAGATCCAGCGGAACCCGGTCAACGCCAAGGGGGAAAAAACCACCCCGGTGGTGTGGGAGTCCAACTGCCTGGAAGAGGTGTGCGGCGCCTGTTCGATGGTGATCAACGGAAAGCCGCGTCAGGCCTGCACCGCCCTGATCGACCACCTGGAGCAGCCCATCCGGCTGGAACCGATGCGAACCTTCCCCGTGATCCGGGACCTGATCGTGGATCGCAGCCGGATGTTTGACGCGCTGAAGCGGGTCAAGGCCTGGATCCCCATCGACGGCACCTACGATTTGGGGCCGGGTCCGCGCATGCCGGAGACGGAGCGCCAGATGCGCTACGAGCTGTCCAAGTGCATGACCTGCGGGGTCTGCCTGGAAGCGTGCCCCAATGTGAATTCCCGTTCCAATTTCATGGGTCCCTTTGTGATCAGCCAAGTCCGGCTGTTCAACTCCCATCCGACCGGAGCCATGAACAAGGACGAGCGTCTGGAAGCCCTCTTGGGCGAAGGCGGACTGCAGGAATGCGGAAATTCGCAGAACTGCGTGCAGGTCTGTCCGAAGGGGATTCCGCTGACCACGTCGATCGCCGCGATGAACCGGGAGGCCACCAGGTTTCTCTTCCGCAAATGGTTGTCCAACTGACCGATCCCCCCTTCACGGGGGGTTTTTTGTTCACAAATCCGGCCGGATGCAGCCCAAATATAATGGAGGCGGTTTTTCCGCCTCCCTGATTTGGCGTCTCTATTCGCTCCGCCGGGCGGGGGATGCCCGGCGGAAATCGTTTTTTCGTTCGCAGCAAGGGGAGGCGGGTTTGATCCCGCCTCCCCCGCGACAGATCAGGGCATCAGGCGCTTTCCGAAGAGAAGATTTGTTTCAGCGCATCCAGCAGGCTGGCGAGCCAGTCCAGGAGGGTTTCCAGAAACCCTTTCGTCTCATCGGAGTTGAGGATTTCATCCAGGTTGTCCCGCAGCTTTTTCACCTGATCGCTCAGGGCGCCCCAATCGATATTCAACTCTGACAGGCGTTGAAGCAATTGGGTGAGCTGCTCGATGTCCTGATTGCTCAGATTGATGTTGTATTCATTGGAAACGTTGATGATCAGGTTGCGGAACTCCTCCGGCGTTTCGGGCTTTTCTTCAGCCATCCTTTGTTTGAGGTCCATCATGAATTGGGCGGCCTTGTCCGGGTCTCCGATCTTTTCACCCAATTCGGAGGTCCGGACCATTTCTTCGTTGGCCACTTCTTTTTGTTCATCGCTGATCTTGGTGTCGGTGGCCGTTTCGAAGGCCTTGAGAATGCCCGTCAGTCCCGCGGTTCCCGAAACCTGGGTCGGAGCGGTGACGTACACCTCCGCATCCTTCACCCCGGCGGTGATCAAGGCGTTGGCGTACATCGTTTCGGTAATGTGTGTGATGTTATTGGTTTTCACCGTAATGCCGGCTCCCTTTTCGGCCAGGGTGATTTTGGCCGACGAGAGGGCGCGGGTGCCGATGGTGGCTTTGCTCACATATTTCCCCAGATAACGGTGTTCCTCTTCGTTGGTCACCTCAACGATTTGGACGTTTCTGTCCACATTCATTTCCTTCAGAATCGCATCCCGTTGCTGGGGAGTCAGATCGGCGCCGAGGGTGACGACCGTTTCGCCGACAACGGCGTCGGCGAATGCGACGGCAGGAAGAAGGGAGAAGATCAGTGCGAAGGCTAGCGCTGCCACTCCCGCTTTTCGCAGACGTTTCCAGTTCATCGTGAAAACCCCCTTTTCAATAAATATAGACGTGGATTGGGGACATGAGGTTTCAACGGGCGGGCGTTTTTCGCCGAAAGGTTTTTCTTAACGGCGGCGCTTTGAGGTATGGGGCCTTGTTTGTATATTTTTGCTGGGAATTCGGGGAACCTATTCTTTCGCCATCCGTTCCGGGAAAAAAGGAGGCGGCGAAATTTCACCGTCCAAAGAGAGAAAACGCCGCGGCCGAAGGGAGCGCCTCGGGCCGACGAGGGATGGCGCCCCCTCCCCGCGGCGTTTTCCGGAGACGTTCGGGCCGAAATGCTTTCGCCCGGGTGGTCAGACGAAGACCGGATCCTTAAACTTTGCCAGTTTTTCCAGCGAACTTTTTTCCACATCCACGTGGAGGCTGTTGCCGTGGGCGTCCATCGTGACGATGGCCGCAAAGTTTTTGACCCGCAGGTGCCACATGGCTTCGGGGATGCCGAACTCCAGGAAGTGAACCCCTTCCACATCCTCGATGCAGTCGGCGTAGTACTGGGCCGCGCCGCCGATGGCGTTCAGATAGACGGCGCCGTGCTCCTTCAGGGCGGCCAGGGTCTTGGCGCCCATGCCGCCTTTCCCGATCACCGCCCGGATTCCGAATTTGCGGATGATCTCCCCTTGATAGGGCTCCTCCCGGATGCTGGTGGTGGGGCCGGCCGCCTTGACCTCCCACTTGCCCTCTTTGTTCTTGAGCATCACCGGACCGCAGTGGTAGATCACGCCCCCCGACAGGTCCACCGGCGCCTCGTGGTCGACCAGATACTTGTGGAGGGCGTCGCGCCCGGTGTGGATCAGCCCGTCCAGAATGACCACGTCGCCGACGCGGAGTTGCCGGATTTGTTCTTCGGAGATGGGCGGCGTGAGGCGCCATTCCCGGGATTTTTTCATCGCGGGCGCGGCGGCCGGGGCCGTCTTCTTCTCCTTCGAAGCGTCCTTCGGCTCATCCTTGTACAACCAGCTTCGGATTTGACCGGTTTTCGGATCGATGGTCACTCCCTGCCGACGGAAAGCCCAGCAGTTGTAGGCCACCGAGACGAAGAAGCTGGCGGGAATCCGGTTGATCGCCCCGATCTTGCACCCCAGGAGGGTGACGTCGCCGCCGAAGCCCATGGTGCCGATGCCCAATTGGTTGGCGGCTTCCATGATGTAGGATTCCAGCTTGGCCAGGTCCGGATCGGGGTTGACATCGTCCACGCGGCGGAACAGCTGCTGCTTGGCCAGCTGGTAGCCCGTCGTCCGGTCCCCGCCGATCCCCACGCCGATGAATCCCGCGCTGCAGCCCTGCCCCTGGGCCTGGTAAACGCTGTGCAGGATGCATTTGCGGATGCCGTCCAGATCGCGTCCCGCGCGCCCCAGTCCCTCCAGTTCGCAGGGAAGGCTGTACTGGATGTTTTTGTTTTCACATCCGCCTCCCTTGAGGATAAGGCGGACTTCGATCTCATCTTTTTCCCATTGTTCATAATGAATGACGGGCGTTCCGGGTCCCAGGTTGTCGCCGGTGTTTTTTCCGGTCAGGGAATCGACCGAGTTGGGGCGGAGGATTCCCCGGCGGGTGGCCTCCGCCACCGCTTCGCGAATGTCGCGGCTCATTTCGATTTGGTTGGCGCCGACGGGAACCCGGATTTCAAAGGTGGGCAGTCCCGTGTCCTGACAGATGGGAGAAACGTTTTCCTCCGCCATGCGGATGTTGTCCGAAATGGTGGACAGGGCCAGGGCGGCGCGGGTGCCCGCATTCTCCCGTTCCTTGGCGGCACGGATCGCTGCCCGCACATCCGGAGGAAGATTGGTGGATGTTTCGGTGATGAGTTCCAATATCGAATCTTTGAACGCGCGCATCTCAAACCCCTTCTCTGTGAAAATTCCTTTGTTGCGGAAACCTTCGGCGACCTCCGCCTCCGTTTGCGCTGACGGCCGGCGCCGGTCGCCTCTTGCCGGCACGGATTCCGGCAAATGGTCCATTTATCCTCATTATAGTACAAGATCCGTGTCGCTTCAGCCGCCCGGTAGGCAGACAAAAACCCCCTGGAAAAGGGGGTGTGCCGCGGCGGACCTGTTGCCGCGGTTGTCCTGGTCCCAAAGCCGAATCTCAGACATTGACGCCGGCGGGGAAAGGATGGCTTTGCGCCGTTTTGACAAACCGTTCCTCCGGTTCCACCAAACCGCAGACGCCGCACTGGACCCGAAGGGGTTCGCCGGTGTAGGGAATCTGCAGCGGGTCATCCATTCCGATCCTTTCGATGATCTCCCCGGTGTGGGGATCTTTTTTCACCGGATGCACCACCTGTTCGATCAGGTTGAACCGGGTCCGGTTGGTTCCGCAGGAGGGACAGAGATAGGGTTTGGACATGGAAACACCTCCGGAAATCGGGTAAGTGAGGTCGATCCTCCGCCAGGGAGGATCATTCGTTTTATAAAATGCCCTCCGTGGACCCGTTCATACGAGTTCTTGAATTCCGAAGGCGGACTCTTCATGTTCCATCAGGGAGTTGACTCCGATAGCGGGTTCTCAACTTCTCGAACTGTTCCCGGATCTGTTCCTTGCTCAATCCCCGGTCAAGGTGGAGGAGCAGCCGGTCGAGGAGCAGGGGATAAAATGAAAGGCCCATCATCTCCTGCACAAAGGCGTGGGCGGCGATTTCCCGGGTTTTTTTCAGGGGCCGCCTCACCGGGAAGGGGCCGAGGCGGGTCGTGACCACCTGGGGCAGCCGGAGGTCCGTTCGGCCGATGTGGCTCACTTCCAGATGATGAAACCATTCGTGGATCAAATGAAGGGCGATGAGATCCTCCCTCCGCACCGGGTTTCCCGTCATGCGAAAAAAACGGTTCAGCTGTTCGACGGAGGAGCGGAACACCGTGATCGTCGGGGGACGGATGCGGTATTGGGCGCGAACCCACCCGGTCCCGCCCGGGCCGCTTCCCTCCCGAAACCGGATGCGGACTCCGCTTCGAAGCATGCGGTTCAACAGCGTTTTCAAATCACCGTCGAATTTCATATCCCGGGCGGCTTCCCTTCCGATGGAAAGGGACCGATTCAGATAGGTTCCGATCTTCCGCTTGTCCAGAAGGGGATACACCTCGTCTTGTTCCAGTTCGGACAGGGCGAGAACGGGGGCGGGCAGGACGGGCCACGCTCTCTCCAGGACGATCGATGACAGTTTGACGCCGGCGGGTTGACAGCCTGGGACCATGAAAAGGATGCCTCCCCTTGCGCAGGGAATCCTGATACTTTGTATGAGGATGACGGCTTGCCTCATTCCGGGCGGACAATCCGGATCCTTTGCCCGGTCCGCGCATTGAAAGCCGGCATTTTTGCCATGTTAATCCGGGAGGGGAGTGGTCCGATGTTTTTTCACGGAATACCTTTCATCTATCTCGTCCGGCAGTATCCGGTGCTCAACCCCGCTTCTTCTTTCCGGAACAAATCCCCCGCCAAGCGGGCCGATGCCCGTCGGCTGATCCGAACCATCGGCTTCGAGCCGGTTCATCTCCTGCGCTCTTCGCCCTCTTATCCGATTCGAAGGTGTCTGGAGGCATGTTTCCGATACGGGGAGGTCGTTTTCGCCTTTGAATCGATTCCTTATCCCCGCGTCCAGCTGAGCGAGCACGAATGGGGCGTACGCACTCTCGACTTGCGCAGGGCCGCTTGGGTTATCATCAGCGGCAAGAAGCACCGCTGTTGGTTCCGGTCCCGGTTTCCGCACCTGCCGGTGGCCTTTTGGTGACGGCGGGAGATTCATAGATAAGGACATCGATTCCTGGTATGATCAAATTGCGCCGTTACGGGCGTTCTTGCTCAGATCCGGGATGATGCGACAGGACCAATGAAGACGCCTGAAGAGAGGGAGGAGAAACCGGTGTTGCGAGCGGTGATTTTTGATTTTGACGGTTTGATCCTGGATACGGAATCCCCGGAATACCTGACCTTTGTGGAGATGTATCGGGAGCACGGAGCGGAGCTTCCCCTCCGGGAGTGGGCGCGGGTGGTCGGCTGTTCCGACAGCGATTTCGATCCCTATGCCTATCTGGAGAAGTGCACCGGCAAAAAACTGGACCGGGAAACCCTGGAGAGGAGGCGGAGGCAGCGCCATCTCGCGCTGATCGAAACAAAGGGGGTCATGCCCGGAGTGCGGGATGTCCTGAATCAGGCCCGTTCCCTCGGGTGGAAAATCGGTTTGGCTTCCAGTTCCGCCCGGGAGTGGGTGGAAAATCATCTGAGTCGGCTGGGACTTCGTCCCTATTTTCAATGCATCTGCACCCGGGAGGACGTGGAGCGGACCAAACCGGACCCTGCCCTGTACCGCCGGGCGCTCCACTGCCTCGGGGTGGAGCCGTCGGAGGCCGTGGCGCTGGAGGATTCCCCCAACGGGGCCCTGGCCGCCAAGCGGGCGGGTTTAAAATGCATTGTCGTTCCCAATGATGTGACCCGGCGCTTCGATTTTGGCGAAGTCGATCTGCGCCTCGATTCCCTGGAAGAACTGGACCTGGAGGCCTTGGCCGAAAAGTGGGATCATGCAGAGTGAGAAAGGCTCGTCCTTCCCCGCGGGGAGACAAGCGGGTGCGGGCGCCCGGGCGGGCGTCGACACCGGAGCTTGTCCCGAATCCGATCTACGTAAAGGGAAGAGGCGGGCCGGTGAAGCGGCGGCAGACGCGGATGAAAGGGGCGTTTCCAGTCACCCGGAGGTGAAATCGTGAATATGATGGAAAATGCCTGAGGGTTCCCGAACATCCGATGCCGAAACCGCCTAAATTGCCCTCTCTCCTTCACCCCTGCAATCAACGGGACATAAGATATGTTGACTGATTCCCTGACCCTCGTGTTCTCAGAGCTCGGGCAAGGAGGGTGGCACCTTTGACCTACCAGAAAGGGAAGCCGTTGTTGACGCCCAGGGAGAGGGAAGTGTTTGAGCTGCTCGTTCAGGACAAAACAACCAAGGAAATTGCTCAACAACTGTTCATCAGCGAAAAGACCGTGCGCAATCACATTTCCAATGTCATGCAGAAATTAAACGTAAAAGGTCGTTCGCAAGCAGTTGTTGAACTGGTGCGCCTAGGGGAGCTGAAGATTTGATTCCTTGCATCTTCAGAGAAAACCCTGCCTCTGGGTGGCGCCCGTGGGCAGGGGAAAAGGGGTGTGGCAAGGATCAGGCGCAAACCACAAAAAATCCGCTTTTTTGAAACATGCCGACGGGCATGTTTTTTTATTGCAGATCCGAAAAACGCGCTTTTGAGCCTTCAGGGTGACAGATAAGCAAAAATCCATGAATGCACTTCGGTCTTCCGTGAAATTCGGATATTATCTTAATTTTATCGGATATTCACACTTTCATTCATCCAGTACAATAAAAATTGACACAAATTCCATCATCATGATTCATCGCATAAGCATGTCCTTTTCTCCAATCTGTTTATGGAAGGGAATGAGGGGTGTGTGCGATGAAGGGAGCAGCCGGGAAGAAGGGATTTCTGCTTTTGCTCGCGCTCGTCCTGGCGGCGGGAGCTTCTGCATGCGGAGGAAGTTCGTCGGGCGGCGCGGCGGAAGACGGACAAGTGGAACTTACGTTCTGGAACACCTGGACGGAGCCGATTCCGGAGAATGAGGTGTTCCTGAAGAAGGTGGAAGACTTTCAGAAGCAAAACCCGCACATAAAAATCAAGATGGAGAAAATCCCCCATGACCAGTACAAGATCAAGGTGAAGACCCAAACCGCGGGGAAACAACTGCCGGACCTCGTGCAGGTCTGGCCGGGAGCGGAATTGAAGCCCCTCGTGGATGCGAAAGTGATCATGCCGATCGACGACATTGTTGATCACTGGAAGGACAAGCTGATTCCATCCGAGAAATTGGCCGATTATCAGATCGACGGCAAACAATATGCGATACCGGGGAACAAAGTGTACACGAGCGTGATTTTCTACGATAAAGCGATGCTGAAAAAGGCGGGTTACAAGGAGTTTCCGAAAACCTACGACGAATTTAAGGAACTCATTAAAAAACTGAAGGCGGAGGGAACGATTCCGATCAGTCTCGGAAACAAGGGGAAATGGGTCCTGCAATCCTGTTACATGTCGACGATAGGCGACCGGATTACGGGAAGCGACTTTCTGGACAAAGCATTAAAAGGGGAGAAGAAATTTACCGATCCGGATTTTGTCCGGGCTCTCTCCATCATCAAGGAATTGAAGGATTTGGGCGCGTTCAACGAGGATATGAACAGCCTGGACAACATTCAGCAGCGGGATTATTTCGTGCAGGGCAAGGCGGCGATGATGATCGAGGGCACCTGGGCCCTGGGACCGCTCCTGGAAAGATTGCCGAAGGACAGACAGATTGGTGTGGCTGCATTTCCGGCCATCGAAGGCGGGAAGGGAAACGCGAATGCCGTGTCCGGCGTGACGGGCATCGGAATCGCATTGAACAGCGAGTTGTCCGGAGAAAAGAAAGAGGCGGCCCACGCATTTTTGAAATTCTTCTATGATGAGGAACTTTACAGGCAGTTGCTGTCGGTGGGATCGCTCGTGCCGGCCAAAGTGAACATGCCGGACAATCTACATCCGCTGTTCGAGGAAGAGATCAAACTGACGAGCCACGGCACCGCCCCGGTGTACGACGCAGTGCTTCCGGTCGGTTTGACGGACATCATCAACAACGGATTGCAGTCGATCACCATAGGTTCCATGACGCCGGAACAGCTGGCGGAAGAAATGCAGCGGGGAGTGAATCGCTAGAGCGGTTGGGCCGGTCGGACGGATTTCCGGGGAGGTGGAGGCATGCACCTGCTGAACCGACAGAAATGGGCAATCGCCGGGGGATTGATTCCGGCGTTGCTCGTCTATTGCGCGTTCGGAATCGTGCCCATCTTCCACTCCTTTTATTATTCACTGACCGATTGGGACGGATTGTCTGAAGCCTCATTCGTCGGATGGAGAAATATTTCGGAGGCCTTGTCCGACCCCCTTTTCTGGAATTCGTTCAAAAACAACATCTATGTGGTGCTCGCCTCGGTTTTCGGGCAAATTCCCATCGCCCTGGCGCTGGCTCTGCTGTTGAACCGCCGGCTGAAGGGGGCCAAAATCTTTCGCACGATAGGGTTTTTGCCGGTTGTGATATCCACTGTGATCATTTCCCTGACCTGGAACATGATTTATAACGCGGAATATGGCTTGTTGAACCGGTTGCTGCAATCGGTCGGGCTGGACTTTTTGGCGCGGGACTGGCTGGGGGATCCGAGGTGGGCGATGATCGCCGTTTGCGTGACGATTGTCTGGCAATTCGTCGGTTTATACCTGATGATCTTTTTGGCCGCCCTGCAAAATGTGCCCGACGAAGTGTTGGAGGCGGCGGAAATCGACGGGGCGACCGGTTGGAAAAAGACGTGGACTGTCACGATTCCGATGATCTGGGATGCGATCGTTCTCTCCGTGATCCTCTGCATCAGCGGAAGCTTGCGGACCTTCGACTTGATCTACGTGATGACCAACGGCGGACCTGCACACGCGACGGAAGTCATGGCCATCTACATGTTCGAGCAAACCTTTTCATCCATGCGGTATGGGTACGGCAGCGCCGTGTCCCTGCTGATCTTCGTCTTCAGTTTTTCGATCATTCTCATTGTTTCGGGATTGTTGATGAAAAGGGACTGGAGAGGGGATCACTGACATGTCCTCGGGACTTCGGAAAAGGGCGGAGCCTCTGGAGCGGGGCAAGAAAAGGTGGAAAAGAGCCGCTGTATACCTGGTACTGGTATTATACAGCCTGGTGAATGTTTACCCGATCGCCTGGATGATGATCAATTCGTTGAAAACGGAAAGAGAGTTCGCCTTGAATCCGTTTTCCCTGCCGCGTGAATGGGCTTGGGACAATTACGAGGCGGCATGGGAAACGGCCAGGCTGGGCACGTATTTTTGGAACAGTTTCCTCGTCTCCATTGTCGCTGTGATCATCACCGTATTTTTGGGCGCATTGGCCGCCTACTTTCTTTCGAGGTTTGATTTTTGCTGGAACCGGTGGATCCACTCCTTTTTTCTCTTGGGCATGTTGATTCCGGTCCATGCAACGCTCGTTCCGATGTTTATCCTGATGAAAAACCTGGGCTTGCTGGATACCCGCGCCTCCCTGGTTCTGCCGTATGTCGCGTTTAACCTGCCCATTACGATCTTCATCCTCGTCAGTTTCATGAAAGCATTTCCCAGGGAAATCGAGGAGTCGGCGGTGTTGGACGGTTGCGGGATCTTCCGCATTTTTTGGTCCATTATTTTGCCCATGGCGCGCTCTGCGCTGGCGTCCGTCATTATCCTGAACTTCATCAACAATTGGAACGAGTTTGCGTTTGCCCTCGTCCTGATCAATGACGCCGATCTGAAGACGATTCCGCTGGGGCTTGCCAGCTTCGCCGGTCAATTCACCACGAACTACGGGACGATGATGGCCGGACTGACGATGGCCCTGATCCCGACAGTGATCATTTATCTCTTCATGGAAAAGCACTTGGTGAAGGGGATGACCGCAGGAGCGGTAAAGGGCTGAGGAGAAAAAGGTGATAGAAATCCGACCTTGTCTTTGCGGGAGGGCTGGTGGATGCTTGGGGGGACGCTGGCATTTCCGCAACTGGAGCTTGAAAGGGAAATCCCTCTTTTTCTTCGCGGTGTTGATTTTGCTGCCGTCGACCGTTTTCAGCTCCTTCGTTCTTTATCAGGTGAACCAGATTTTGAAACGGGAAGCCGTGGAGTCGACAGAGCGACACCTGGACGCGGCGGAAAAAAATTTGTCCGCCAAGATTCAGGACATTGAAGATATTTCCTCCTACATGATCTTCAGCGAAGATTTCCGAAATTACATGGCGCTGGAGCGCGCACCGGAAAACGCGCAGGTTTTTGAGGATCTTGAAGAACGGTTGAAGGGGTTTTTAACCTTCCATCTGGCGGGGAAAAACTACATCAATTCGGTCACGGTCGAGGGAATCAACGGCAACAAACTCCATTTCGGCGAGCCGGTGCGGGCCGCTGAAAAACAATGGATTCGCCTTGCCAAGGAAAGGAAGGGAAAAATTGTTTGGAGCAGCGCTTACGCGGTGTCGAGCGGTTGGAGCGGCAAGAAGTACGTGGTCACTCTTTTTCGGGTGATCAATGACATCAATGATGCGAAACGGCCCATCGGTCTGGTGCGAATTCGGATCAACGCCAGGGATTTGTATCAATCCTTCACCGGGGCGGTCACCCGGGATAAGGGAAGGGTTTTTGTCGTACAACGGGACGGTTCCGTCGTTTTGGACGATGATGACAAATACTTGGGAAACATTTATCCGGATTCGGTTCTTGTGGAGCGGATTCTCCGTTTTCCGGACAACGAAACGTTTTTCCACTTTCGGTATGACAAAGGGGGGCTTGCAGTCCTTCGGGAGATCGGCGGGCCCGGCTGGTATCTGGTGTCGATTGTGGATGAAGGAAAAATCGTTCGAGATTTGAAGTCGGTCTACCTGTTGACTTGGACGATGTTTTTGAGCTCTGTACTGCTGGGAATCCTTGCTTTGACCGGGTTTTACAATTTCATCGTGCTGCCGGTCGTGGAGCTGACGAAACAGACCCGGCGGGTGGAGAAGGGCGATTTTTCCGCTCAGGTGCCTGTTCGTTCGGACGACGAGATCGGAAAGCTGGCGGCCCGCTTCAACCGGATGGTGGCCACGATCCAGAGGCTGATCGACCTCAAGTACAAGGTAGAGCTGAAACAGCGGGAATCGGAATTGAAAGCGCTGCAAAACCAGATCGATCCTCATTTTCTGTACAACACGCTGGACATGATCCGCTGGTCGGCCTTGCTGGAAAAAGCGACGGAAACAAGCCGTCTGATTGAGACGCTTTCGCGCCTGTTTCGCCTCACATTAAACCGCGGGAAATTGTGGGTCCCGCTGCGCGAAGAGCTGGCGTACGTGGAAAGCTATCTCAATCTGCAGCAGAAGCGGCTCGGAAACGGGTTCCGCTTTGAAATCCGTGCCGGCAAAGAGCTTCAGGAAGCCATTGTCTTGAAACAGATATTGCAACCGGTGGTGGAAAATTGCATCGTGCACGGTTTTCGCGGGTTGGATCGACCGGGGTTGATTGAGATTGCTTGCTCCCTCGAAAACGGGAGATTGCACATCAATGTATCGGATAACGGATCGGGCGTCGACGCCGCAGCGATGAACGCCCGTCTGCACGGGGGTGACGGCGAACAGGACGGACATGCATTGAAAAATGTGAATGACAGGATCAAACTGCTGTTCGGCTCACAGTGCGGCGTATGGTTCGTCGAAAGGCGGGAAGGGGCTTGCGCCCGTTTCATCCTTCCTTTCATTTCAAGGGAGGATGAGATCATAAAAATCACCAATTCATTTGGTGAGCGGCGATGGAATTGAAGATGATCATCGTGGATGACGAACCGGTGATCTGCAAAGGACTCAGGTTGACAATTCCCTGGCACGAACTGGGAGTGCGGGTTGTCGGCGAAGCGCACAACGGAAAGCAGGCGCTCCGGCTTGCCGAGAAACACGATGTCGATCTCGTTTTGACGGATGTGAAAATGCCGGAGATGGACGGACTGGCGCTGGCCGAAGCGTTGCGGCGCGAGAGGCCGCAGGTGCGCATCGTGATGATCAGCGGATATGACGAGTTTGAGTATGCACGGCAGGCGCTCCGGTTGGGTGTCGAAGATTACTTGTTGAAACCGGTGGATATCGATGAATTGTGGCAACTGGTCAAAAGATTGGCGCATGAACGAAGAAAGGAATTGGATGAGGAACGCGAGGAGCAAAAAGAAGCCTTGACCCGTTGGGTGATGAGCCAAATTCTCTCCCTGCCGGCGCCGGAGACAGGGCGAAAGGAGCGTTATTTCCGCAGGGTTCGGGGTTTTTGGCTGTGTGTCAGCCAGTTGGACGCTTATGCGGAGCTGGAGCGGCAATTGACGGAAACAGAGCGGAAGGACTTGGAAAACAAGTGGCAACGCCTCGTGATAAAGGAGCTGAGCGGGGCGGGGCTCACATGACGGCAGGGGAAACCGTTTCGTTTTTTACCCATCCCAATTGCCATGTCGCCGTCTGTTTGCTTGCCGGAACGTTGGATGGCGAAAAGGTCGGGAAATGGTTTGCGCGCCGTCTGGAACGGATTTGTGAAGCGTGGGACGGACCGAGCCGCCTTTGCTTCGGCGTTGCCGGTCCGTACGGCGATTTGTCTCTGTTGAATGAAGCGTACGAGCAAGCGCTGACCGCCCTGAAAAACAAAGTTTCCGATGGGGATCACTGCATTTTTTTCCACGGGGCGGATTCGGGGAATGGGAGGCCGGCCGGTACACTTTCGCAGCAAGGAAGTGGGACGGAAAGTGAAAACCGGTCGAAGGGGAAAAACCGAACCGGACAGGGGCGTCGATGGATTGATCTGAGGGAAGCGGAAAAGGTGCTGATGGAAGCTCTCCTGCAAAACGACGCCAAGGCGTTGACCGTGAATGTGGATGCGCTGTTTGAAAGGCTCCGGATCCGGCATTACTCTCTCGAGGAGGCCCTGTCCTTTTGCCGGGATCTCCGATATCTCCTCGAACTGCGGCTGAGGGAGTTTTTCACCCGATGGGATGGGGAGGGCACCGAGAGCATTTTTCTGACGGGAAACATCGATTTGCACAGGTACAATACGTTTTCCCTGTTAAAACAGTTGTTCCATCAGGATGTCCTAAGACTGGCGCAAAAATGGCCACTCCGGCGGGGAAGAAATCATTGGCTGGTGAAACGGGCCAAGGAATACATCGAGGAACATTTCCACCAGGATTTGAGGGCATCCGATGTGGCCGGGTTTCTCCATATCACACCCAATTATTTCAGCACGATATTCAAGCAAGAAACAGGCAAATCGTTCTGCGAGTACGTAAGCCGGCTCAGAGTGGAAAAAGCAAAAGAGCTGCTTGCGAACACGTCTTTCCGGGTTTTTGAAATCGCTGAGGAGGTGGGTTACAAGGAGTACAAATATTTTGCGCAGGTGTTCAAGAAATTGACGGGTGTGACACCGACGGAGTACCGCGAACGGCTCCTTGCGGTTGATCAATCCTAGGAGGGGGCGTGAAATCATGAACATCCATGAGAACTGGAAAATCCAGTGGTTTGAACCGGGACAGGTTGAAGATCTGAAGATCGCGGATCCGGATTATATCGATCATTTCTGGATTTCCGCCAAGGTTCCCGGGGATGTCCATTCGACGCTCAAATCGGCAGGGATCATCGAGGATCCCTTTGTCGGCCACAATGATGTGAAATGCCGCTGGGTTGAAGAGAAGGTCTGGTGGTACCGCGCGGAGTTTCAGTTTGATGAGGAGATCGGATCGGAGGAGCGGGTGGAACTGATTTTTGAAGGGCTCGACACCTTCGCGACGATTTTCTTGAACGGCGTCGAATTGGGAAGCGCCGAAAACATGTTCGTCTCTTACACCTTTGATGTGACGAGGGAAATCCGCCGGGGACGCAATGTGCTTGCGGTCAAATTTGATCCCGTCTCCCTCCGCGTCCGGGGAAAGCGGCAGGATTTGTGGTCGGGCTTCAGCAGGGAGCGGGTCTGGGTGAGAAAGGCGCAGATGAATTTCGGCTGGGATTGGGGGCCGCGCCTCGTCACCGTCGGCATTTGGCGGGATGTGCGCCTGGAAAAGAGACGGTTCGCCAAGCTGGACAGTGTGTTTGCACGGACGCTGGCGATCGGGGAAAACCGGGCCACCGTCGCCGTCGATGTCGAGGTCGATTTTTTGACTTTTCCCGCCGGACAGGGCGCATACGAGGTGGAAGTGCGGCTGACCGGCGATGGGAAGGGCGAAGGAACGGAATCCTGGGAACAGCGGACGAAGTTGGACGGAACGACGGCCCGCGTCACGCTCGAGGTGAACAATCCCAAACTGTGGTGGACCCACGATCTCGGGACTCCCTATTTGTATCGTCTGGAAGTGACATTGCTCAAGGATGGGGAGGCGATTGACCGCCACGAGCGGGACTTCGGCATTCGCACCATCGAGGTGCGGCGATTCGACGGGCAGGGAAATCCCCGCTTCACCTTCGTGCTGAACGGGGTTGAGCTGTTCGCCAAGGGGGCCAACTGGATTCCGGTGGACAGCATGATCGGCGCGGCTCCCGATTCCCGCTACGTGTCTTTGTTGCGGCTTGCACGCGATGCCCACATGAACATGTTGCGGGTTTGGGGAGGAGGGATCTATGAAAAGGATGTGTTTTACCGGGAGTGCGACCGGCAGGGGATTCTCGTCTGGCAGGATTTCATGTTTGCCTGCGCCCTTTATCCCGATTTCAACCGCGACTTTCTGGCCAACGTCCGCGAAGAGATCATCCAGGTCGTCAAGCGGTTGCGCAACCATGCCTGCATCGCCCTTTGGTGCGGCAACAACGAAAACGACTGGATCTACGAAAAGATGAAATCGTCGGGGGAGATTGCGACCCCGTTTTACGGGGAGAAGATTTATCACGAGCTGATTCCGCAAATTCTGGCGGAACTCGATCCGACGCGCCTCTACTGGCCGAGCTCTCCCTATGGCGGAAACGATCACAACTCGGCGGAGGAAGGTGATCGCCACAACTGGCAGGTGTGGCACGGCATGGTCGAGCCGCGCCGGTTTGGGGAGCCGCCGCGCGTCGATTACAGCGTGGAGGGCGTTTCCTTCAAGAACTTCAAAAAAGACACGGCGAAATTCGTCAGCGAATTCGGAATGCACGCCGCGGCAAACCGCTACACGCTGGAGCGCAACATCCCGCCAGGTCAGTTTTTCTGGGGAAGCGACGAGATGGCCTACCGAAACAAGGATTACCATCACCAGAAGGGGATTCTGCTGATGGAAGGATACACCGGCGTTCCCCGGAACCTCGAAGAGTATTTGAATTTTTCCATGTTGACCCAGGCGGAGGGGCTGAGGTACGGGATTGAACATTACCGGAGGCGGAAGCCCGCGACGAGCGGGGCCCTGTTCTGGCAGCTGAATGACTGTTGGCCGGGCACGAGCTGGTCGGTCATCGACTATTATCTGCTGCCGAAGGCCGCCTATTACTATGCGAAAGTTTTCTTCCATCCGGTGCTGTATTCGCTGGATCACGAGCCGGAAAAAGCGCTTTCGGTCTGGGTGGTCAACGATCGGCGGGAAGGCGTGCAGGATCAACTGCTTTTGCAGGTGTTCGACTTTGAGGGGGAGTTGGTGTGTTCCAGGGAAATTCCGGTGAAGGTTCCCGCCAATGCATCGGTGCGCGTCGCCCGGTTTTCGGAAAGGGAGATATTGCGGGGACGCCCCGCAGGCCGGGTGGCGGTTTGCCTGCGCTCCGTGCAGGGCGCGGCGCCGGACAACATCTATTATTTGCGCGACCAGAAGGACCTGAAGCTGCCTGAGGCGGGACTGCGCGTAAAGGTGGATGAGAAGCGGAAAAGGGTGACGGTTTCTGCGGAACGGATCGCCCGCTTCGTCAAGATCGATCTGCCCGGTGAAATGCTGACCTTCAGCGACAATTATTTCGATCTGTTGCCGGGAACATCGCGGACAGTGACCATCGGCCATCTGGAAGGGAAGGAGGTGTGTCTCGAGGGGCTTACGGTATCGGCGTTGAACGCGGCGGATGCGATCTATGAGCGGGTTTCCGATTAAGTGACGGAAAAGTTTATGGTTTTGGATCCGGCTGAGATCCTGAGAAAAAATGGTGACTTCGGCAAAATCCTTCGCCGCATCCAAGCAGGTGCTTCGGAGGAAGAAATGTGGGATGTGCCGGGAAGAGAAATTTTTGAACACATGCCGGCGGGCATGTGTATTTTTTTGCGCCCGGAACGATGGGAATGACGGGCTTACGGCGCGGAAAACCCTTCGATGTTTTCGTTCCGGTTTTTGGGAGTATGCTTAATCGCTGGAATTGGCAATCTCCTTGTCGGACGGCACCCGTGCCGCCGGAATGCCCGCTGCGATTGCATCCAAATTGCCGGGTCAATTCTGAAGGGCATGGATCAAGAAGGGCTGGGGAATTTCGGCCCAAAAGCCGGCGCAAGTCGCAGCAGACGTTGTTGCATTGCTGGGGCATTTTTTCGATAAAATACTTGTACGTTCAACTTCATCCTTCCGGCATAAAAAGAAAAGGTTTATCGGGGGATGTTTCCAGGCCGGAGGGCACCTCGGCAAAGGCCATATGTGCTTTGCCGGGACGGTTTTGTTTTAGAATCGTCCCAATATTATTGACTATTCCGCGGCGAATTGGTATATTGGAAGCAGAGATTGTACGTTCAAGTTTAATAATCATTTGCCCACTTGTTCGTACAAAAGTGGTGCGCGTGTTTCCTCGCTCCTTTTATAAGAAGTTCACCGAAGACCCCTTGAGAGGATTTTTGGAAAAGAAAAGGATGACCGATTTCCGAGGATGCGGGGGAAGGAGGACAGCTTGATGGTTCAGGATCACCGTCCCATATTGCAAGTCAGAGAAATTCACAAGGTGTTTCCCGGGACAAAAGCGCTGTCCAATGTTTCCATGGAGTTTCACGCTGGGGAAGTGCATGCCGTGGTGGGGGAAAACGGGGCCGGGAAGTCCACTTTGATGAACATCTTGTCGGGGGTCTTTCCCCCGACGGAAGGGCAGATCATTCTGGAGGGAGAGGAGGTGCGGTTTCAAAGCCCACGGCAAGCCCAGGAAAAGGGGATCGCCATCGTGCACCAGGAATTGAGTTTGTGCCCGCATTTGACGGTGGGCGAAAATATGTTCATCGGGAGATTGCCGAGATCCAGACTGGGATTTGTCGATCGAAACAAACTCCGGGAAGATGCAAAAAAAATGCTCGAAGCCTTTAAGGCGGACATCGATCCCGATGATCTCGCCGGGGATTTGAGCATTTCCGAGCAACAGGTTGTGGAGATCGCCAAAGCGCTGACAATGGATTGCAAGGTTCTCATTTTGGATGAACCGACTTCCGCCATCACGGAATCTGAGGCGAACAATTTGTTCGAAGTGATTAGGGAGTTAAGGGGAAAGGGGATTTGCATTATTTACATTAGTCACAGAATTAAAGAAATTTTTTCAATTTCCGATCGCATTTCAGTTTTACGGGACGGCCATTACATCGGAACCTATCATACGGAGGAGATGACCCCTGACCGGGTGGTTCAGCTCATGGTGGGACGGGAGTTGAAAAATATTTACCCGCCGAAATCGACGAGAGGGAAGAAAGAGATCTTGCGGGTGGAAAATTTGAGCCGTGAGGGCGTGTTTCATCAGATCCGGTTCACTTTGTATGAAAAAGAGGTGTTGGGCATTTTCGGGCTGGTGGGAGCCGGAAGGACAGAAATGTCGAGAGCCTTGTGCGGCATTGACCCCAAGGATTCCGGACAAGTTTGGTTGGACGGAAAGCCGGTCGCCATCGATTCCGTAAGCCAGGCCATACAACAGGGAATTGTCTATTTGACCGAAGACCGGAAAAACCAAGGCTTGTTTCTCGACCTCTCAGTCAAACGGAACATCGTGTCTTCCAATTTGCAGGCGGTATCCTCGGGACTTTTTATCGATCCGGTGAAGGAGAAAGAAATGGCGGAACATTTTTCCGAAAAGTTGAACGTCAAAACCCCCGGCCTGGATCAAAGCATCGGCAGCCTCAGCGGCGGCAATCAACAGAAAGCGATGATTGCCAAGTGGTTGTCGACCTATCCAAAGGTCCTCCTATTGGACGAACCGACCCGGGGAATCGATGTGGGGGCAAAATCGGAAATATACAAGATGCTTCGGGAATTGGCCGATGACGGGAAAGGGATCATCGTGATTTCGTCCGAATTGCCTGAGGTGATCGGGATATGCGATCGAGTGTTGGTGATGCACCAAGGAAGAATCGTTGGTGAAGTGTCCGGGGAGCGAATCAACGAGGAGGAGATTATTCGTTTGGCCTCGGGCATCGTCGCATGAGGAGGGAAACGCGGAAAATGAGCATGCTGCCGGAAACAAACCATAAGGAGCTCAAACGGAATAAATTATTCAACCTGAATCTCTTTCAATTCAGGGAAGCAAGTCTTTTATCCATCATTGTCCTCTTGTTTGTTCTGCTGGCGCTGACCACCCCCGGATTCTTGACGGCTGAGAATTTGAAGACCACCCTCATCGGGCTGACGCTTGACGGCATTATCGCTGTCGGCATGACCTTGGTGCTTGTCGCGGCGGGCGTCGATTTATCGGTGGGATCCGTTCTGGCCTTAAGCGGTGTGTTGGCGGGTTATCTGGCCTATAACGGAATGAATGTTTGGACAGCTTCTCTCATTGCGATGGCGGTTTCCCTTCTTGCCGGTTTTTTAAATGGTTTCTTCATCAGCCGGATCGGATTAAATCCCCTTATCATGACGCTGGGGATGATGAGCGCCGCCAGAGGGGTCGCTTATGTGATCACGGAAGGGGCGCCTGTTTCCATCACAGGGCTGGATCCCGCCTTTTTGTTCCTCGGTCAGGGAGAAATATTGGGAATTCCGATGCTGGTCGTCATTTTGATTGTGGTGGCGGTTGTCGGGGATGTTCTCCTTAGAAAGTCGGTTTATCTCAGACAAGTATACTATGTCGGAAGCAATGAAAAAGCCGCCAGATTGTCGGGAATCGATGTGAAAAAGGTTAAAATGGCGATTTACATTGTTTGCGCCCTGCTGGCGGGGTTTGCCGGCTTGCTTTCCTTGTCCAGATTCGCGGTGGCGACTCCCACGGCGGGGATGGGCGCCGAACTCCGCGCGATCTCCGCCTGTGTGATTGGCGGAGCCAGCCTGACAGGCGGAGTCGGAACGATTACGGGGGCCCTTCTGGGCGTCGTTCTCGTGGGCCTGGTGAACAACGCCCTGGTTTTGCTCGATGTGTCCGTGTATTGGCAATCGCTGGTTACCGGATTGGTGTTGATCGCGGCCGTTACGCTGGATGTCGTCAACAATCGAAGGAAACAAAAAAAGCAAAATCTTTGATTTCGGCATCTGAAAAGGGGTGATCGCGATGAAAAGGTGGGCGTGCGGAATTTTGATCCTGGCGCTGTCCCTGTCCGCTTTGGTCGGGTGCACCACGGAAAAAGACGCATCCAGCCAGGAAACTTCCGCGCCGTATCAAGGTTCGAAGGATGAAAAATATGTGATGGTGACCTTCCTTTCCGGAATTGAGTATTGGAAGGGAGCTTTCAGGGGAATGGAAGAGGCGGCGGAAAATCTGGGCGTTCAAGCCGAATACAAAGGGGCCGACCAATACGATATCAACCAGCAGATAACCGTTCTGGAACAGGTGATTGCGCAAAAACCGGACGGAATTCTTGTGACGGCCATCAACCCCGATGCGCTTGTTGCCCCCATAAACAAAGCGATTGAAGCGGGCATCCCCGTGGTGACCTTCGATGCCGACGCTCCGAAAAGCAAACGTTACGCTTTTCTGGGGACGAGCAATTATGATGCGGGGGTCATTGCGGCTCGCGAATTGGCCCGTTTAACCGGAGAGAAAGGGGAAGTGGGTGTGGTCACCGTACCCGGGCAATTAAACCACGAAGAGCGAAAAGCGGGATTTGTGGAAACCATTCAAAAAGAGTTTCCCGATATGAAAGTGGTTTCCATTCAAGACGGCAAAAGCGATCAGGTTCAAGCGGCACAGGCGACCTCCGCCATGATCCAGAAAAATCCCGACCTGGTTGGAATTTTTGCGACGGAGGCAAGCACAGGGGTGGGGGTTGGCACGGCGGTGAAAGAAGCGGGCAAAGTCGGGAAGATTCACATTATTAGCTTCGATACCGATAAAGGGACTCTGGATATGGTGAAATCGGGGATTATCGATGCCACTCTGGCGCAAGGAACATGGAACATGGGCTATTGGGGAATGCATTTTCTCTACAATTTAAGACACGATTTGGTTCATCCGGTGATCGACTGGAAAACGGCAAAAGTGGGTCCTTTGCCTCCTTATGTGGACACGGGCGTGAGCGTGGTGACCAAGGAGAACGTCGATTTCTACTATCCGGATAAATAGACCGTGCTGTCCGCCGCTATTCTCCTGTCATTCGGTCAGGGGAATGCCGCTCATTCGGGCAAGAGATCGAGCGTGAGGGGGAGGGTTCATCTTGGATTTGAAACCTTATGTATTCTGGTTTGCCACGGGAAGTCAACATTTATACGGAGCGGATTCGCTGAAAAAAGTAGAGGAACATTCCCTGTCAATGACAAACGAGTTGAACGGCGATGCGACCATCCCCTACAAGCTGGTTTATAAGGGGGTCTTAACGACTCCGGAGGCGATCCGCAAGCTGTGTATCGAAGCCAATGCGGATGATACTTGCGCAGGTGTCGTTACCTGGATGCATACCTTTTCTCCTGCAAAAATGTGGATTGCGGGTCTTTCCGAATTGCGCAAGCCCCTTCTGCATCTGCATACCCAATTCAACCGCGATATTCCCTGGGACCGAATTGATATGGATTTCATGAATCTGAACCAATCGGCCCACGGCGACCGCGAATACGGATTTATCGGCACCCGGATGGGCATCGCGCGCAAAGTTGTTGCGGGTTTCTGGAAAGACGCGGAGGTTCGCAGCAGGATAGGAAGTTGGATGCACACCGCCGTCGCCTTCACCGAGGGGCGAAACATCAAGGTGGCGCGTTTTGGGGACAACATGCGGGAGGTGGCTGTAACCGAGGGAGACAAGGTGGAAGCACAAATTCAATTCGGTTGGTCCGTCAACGGGTACGGTGTGGGCGATCTCGTACAACGGGTCAACGAAATCTCGGATGCGGAAGTAGATCGGCTTGTGGAAGAATATACCGAAATATATGAAATCGGTTCGAACGTCCGCGAAAATGCCGCCGCTTGGGAATCCGTCCGGGAACAGGCCCGCATGGAACTCGGCATGAAAGCCTTTTTGAAGGAAGGCAACTTTACTGCCTTCACCACCACTTTTGAGGATTTGCACGGTCTGAAACAGCTCCCGGGACTGGCGGTTCAGCGCCTGATGGCGGAAGGCTACGGATTCGGTGCCGAAGGCGATTGGAAAACCGCGGCCTTGGTGCGCATGATGAAAATCATGGCGCGCGGTGAGGGAACTTCTTTTATGGAAGACTATACTTACCATCTGGAACCCGGCAATGAACAAATCCTCGGGTCGCATATGCTGGAAGTGTGTCCGACCATTTCCTCCACCCGTCCAAAAGTGGAAGTTCATCCCCTGTCCATCGGCGGAAAAGAGGATCCGGCGCGTTTGGTCTTCGACGGCAAGTCAGGTCCTGCAGTGAACGCCGCGCTGATCGATTTGGGCAATCGTTTCCGGCTGGTGGTGAACAAGGTGGTTGCGGTGAAACCTGAAAAAAGAATGCCCCGGCTGCCGGTGGCCAGGGTTCTGTGGAGACCGGAGCCCTCGTTGCGGGAATCGGCCGAGTCATGGATTCTTGCCGGGGGAGCCCATCACACCTGTTTTTCCTATGCCGTGACTGCCGAACAACTGGTGGATTGGGCCGAAATGGCGGGAATTGAATGCGTGGTGATCGATGAAGACACCTCGCCCGCAAAATTGCGCAACGAACTGAGGTGGAATGAAATCGCCTGGCATTTCACCAAGTGACTGTTGCATAAGTTGTGCGGACAAGCGGATTTCCCTCCATGTCAGCGGCGAAGGGACCGCGGTGCCGTAAGGATCCGGACGCGCCATCTTGCGAGCCGAAGCGGATTTCGCTTGAAAAAATTTACAGATAATGCCTGTTTTGCGGAGGACCCCCGGACTTCCTCGTGCGGCATTCCCTGCAAGCCTTGCGCGCGAGGGGTCCCGTTTTTTTGCTTTTTCCGGCTTCGGGCGCCTGCCGGGGGGCTTGGCGTTTCCGGGGAACGTTTGTAATGTATAATAAGGTTGAACGCACAAGTGTATGGCGGGGTGGGGATGGTTTATGTCATCTGAACACAAGAAATACAAGCAAGTGAAAGAGGCGATCAAGGCTGCCATTTTGGAAGGCAAAATTGCCCCTCATCAGAAGATTAGCTCGGAGAACGAATTGGTCCGGGAATTTCAAGTCAGCCGGCATACAGTCAGACAAGCGATCGGTGAATTGGTGAGCGAAGGGTGGCTGTACAGGCAACAGGGAAGAGGCACGTTTTGCGCCGATCGGGGAAAGCAAAATGCGTCCCGCGACAACAAGACCATTGCGATCATTACCACATATATCTCCGATTATATTTTCCCTTCCATCATCAGGGGGGCCGAATCGTATTTGAGCAGCAAAGGGTATTCGGTGTTGTTGGCCAGCACGGACAATCAAATTGAGCAAGAAGCCCGGTGCCTGCAAAACATTTTGTCAAAGCAGATCGAGGGAATGATTGTCGAGCCGACCAAAAGCGCCATTTCGAATCCCAATCTAAGCTATTACCTGAATATGGAACTGAATCGAATTCCTTATGTGATGATCAATGCCTACTATCCGGAGTTGTCGCCGTTAAGCATCACCGTAAATGACGAATTGGGAGGGTATCTGGCCACGGAGCATTTGATTCAATTGGGGCATCGCCGGATTGTAGGGATTTTCAAACGGGACGATTTGCAAGGCGTGCATCGGATGAAAGGATTTATCCGTGCGCACCGGGCGTTCCAAGTCCCCATCCAGCCCGGCATGATCATTTCCTTCGATACAGAGGAGAAGTTCAGCAAGCCGAAAAAGGTCATCCGCCAAATGCTGTCGTCGAAGAGCGGAAGGCCGACCGCCATTTTTTGTTATAACGACGAAATTGCGGTTCAACTTTTTGATGTCATTCGCGATTTGAATTTGAAGGTTCCGGAAGACATTTCAATCGTCGGTTTTGATGACTCCCATCTGGCCGAAGCGACCGAAATCAAACTGACAACCGTCAAGCATCCCAAAATCACCATGGGGGAAGATGCGGCGAAACTGATCCTCGAGATGATCGAGTCGAAGAAGACGATGTCTGACATGGAGTCGATTGTCTACACGCCGGAATTGGTGGTCCGAAAATCGACGGCCTCCGTCAAGCATTGACTGTTGCAATCGGGGGATTTTGCATTTTCACGATCCCCCGAAATCGACACAATAAACTTAATATTTTGTAAATTTAACAAAAACAATTTATTGTCTTGATCTTTCGGAGGAGAATGATATATATTATAATCAGAAAAGTTGTACGTACATGTTTCTTTCGAATTGAAACATATCTTATTCGTACAACATGGATCCCCAAAGGAGAAGTTGGCGCGCTGCTTCTCGGGTGTCGTTTAATCCCTCCATTATTTTGCTTATTTTCAATTTTATTTGAAAGTTGGTGACAGCATGGGCCGCAACTATTCCATCGGTGTTGATTTCGGGACGGAATCGGCGCGGGCTGTGTTGGTTGATTTGGAAAGCGGGGAAGTGGTGGCTTCCCATGTGAAGGATTATGCCCATGGGGTCATCGATGAGGAACTTCCCGGCTTGGGCGTCAAGTTGGATAAGGATTGGGCGTTGCAGAATCCGAACGATTATGTTGAAGCGTTTGTAATCGCTGTCAAAGAGATGCTGAGGAAAGCGGAGGGTGTATCCCCGGACGAAATTGTCGGGATCGGGATCGATTTTACTTCTTGCACCATGCTGCCGGTAAAAAGGGATGGCACGCCTTTATGCAACCTTCCTTCCTTGCGCAAGCATCCGCACAGTTGGGTGAAGCTTTGGAAGCATCACGCCGCCCAAAAGGAGGCGGACCGATTAAATGAGGCGGCGAGCCGGTTGGAGGATTCCTTTTTGCCCCGTTACGGAGGGAAAATATCATCGGAATGGTTGATTCCGAAGATTTGGCAAATTTTGAACGAAGCTCCCGAGATTTATGATGAGGCGGACCGTTTCATCGAAGCCGCCGATTGGATCGTCTGGCAATTGACGGGCCGGGAGACGCGAAACATGTGTACGGCCGGGTACAAGGCATTATGGCATAAACAGAAGGGATTTCCCGACCGCTCTTTTTTCCGCAGCCTGGATCCCCGTTTGGAAAATCTCGTGGACGAGAAGCTTTCCCGCGACCTGCTGCCGCTAGGCAGCAAGGCGGGAGAGTTGACCGGGGAAATGGCGGAGAAAACCGGTCTCCGGCCGGGTATCGCCGTAGCCGTGGCCAATGTGGATGCGCATGTTTCGGCTCCGGCCGCCGGTGTGGTGCGACCCGGCACGATGTTAATGATCATGGGCACTTCCACTTGCAATATCCTGCTCGGCGATGAGGAAAAATGGGTGCCGGGAATATGCGGCGTTGTGGAGGACGGGGTTATTCCGGGCTATTACGGCTATGAAGCGGGTCAGTCGGCGGTCGGGGACATCTTCGCGTGGTTTGTGAAAAACGGGGTTCCGCCGGCTTATCATCGGGAGGCCAAGGAAAAGGGTTTGTCTCTTCACGAGTTGTTGGAGCAGAAGGCGGAGCGGATGGGAGCGGGTGAGAGCGGTCTTCTGGCCCTCGATTGGTTGAACGGAAACCGTTCTGTCCTCGTGGATGCGGATTTGACGGGACTCATACTGGGGCTTTCGTTGGATACGAAGCCGGAGGAGATTTACCGGGCGTGGATCGAGGCGACGGCTTTCGGTCAACGGATGATTATGGACACCTTCATCGAACACGGAATTCCCGTCGACCGGCTGGTGGCCTGCGGCGGTTTGCCTTACAAGAATCGGATGCTCATGCAAATTTACGCCGACGTTTTGAACAGGGAGGTTTCGGTGGCCGCCCATTTGCACACGCCTGCGGTGGGTTCGGCGATGTTCGGGGCGGTTGCGGGGGGCGCGTTCGGAAGTATTGTCGAAGCGTCGGAAAAACTGGCCAAGCTCAAGCCCGAACGGTTTCGGCCGAATCAAAGGAACGCGCAGATTTACGAACGGCTGTATCAGGAATACCGACGCCTTCATGATCTGTTCGGAAGGGGCGGAAATGACGTGATGAAGCTGTTGAAACAACTGAAGCGGGAAAGAGGTGTTCCCATAGCGCCGTGACCTTGATGCAGACTACCACCTTGCAAAGGAGGGCAGTCCATTGTTCGAAGAGTTGAAACGAAGGGTATGGGAGGCCAATCTGCAGCTTCCGAAACATGAATTGGTTACATTTACGTGGGGAAATGTGAGCGAAATCGACAGAGAGCGCGGGATTGTGGCCATCAAGCCGAGCGGTGTGCCGTATGAAGAACTGAAGGTCGACGACATTGTCCTCGTCGACTTGGAGGGCCGCGTCCTGGAAGGGAACTTGAAACCGTCCTCCGATACCCCGACCCATTTGGTTTTGTACAGGGCTTTTCCGTCCATCGGCGGGATCGTTCACACCCATTCACCCTGGGCGACCAGCTGGGCTCAGGCCGGCCTGCCGATCCCGGCGTTGGGAACGACTCACGCCGATTACTATTACGGGGAAATTCCCTGCACGAGAAAAATGACGGAGTCTGAAATTCGGGGTGAATACGAACGGGAGACCGGAAATGTCATCGTCGAGACATTTCGGGAAAGGGATCCGTCGCGTGTCCTTGGCGTCCTGGTCAATCAGCACGGCCCCTTTTGTTGGGGAAAAGACGCACAGGAAGCGGTTTATCATGCGGTCGTCCTCGAAGAGGTGGCGAAAATGGCCTATCATACGGTTGTTCTCAACCCCGAAATCGACGCGATCAGCCAACCCTTGCTCGACCGGCATTTTTTCCGGAAGCACGGTTCAAGCGCATACTACGGCCAAACTTCAAAGAGTAAGACTTCATGAGTTTTCTTTCGGGGTTGGAGCCGGGGATTCATCCGCGCTTTGCGTTTCCCTTCGGGCATTGGGGGGCTGAATGTTTAAAGATCTTGCGGGAGCTGATTCCCGAGGGTAAGGGGGAACCGCCGGTGAGGAAAAGAGTGGGACTTCTCTCGATCATCGCGCTTTTATGGACCGCGTTGTTTGCAGGCTGCTCCAGTGCCGCCGAAACCTCTTCCGATGGGAAAACCACACTCACCCTCTGGACGTTCGCCAGTCAGCACGTCGAGTTTTACGAGGAAATGGCCAAGGAGTGGAACAGACGACATCCGGACAAACCAATCGACCTTCAGATTGAAATGTATCCCTACAACGAAATGCATAATAAACTGTTGCTGTCTCTCTACTCCAAGGTAGGGGCGCCTGATATCGCGGATATAGAGATCGGAAAATTTGCAAACTATCTCAAGGGGGAGCCGCAGCTTGTACCGCTGAATGATATCGTGGATCCGGTGAAAGATCGGATTGTTCAATCGAGAATCGACATTTACAGCAAAGATGGAACGGTTTACGGCATCGGCTTTCACGTGGGTGCCACCGTCATTTTTTACAACAAGGAAATCCTGGATCAGGCGGGAGTGGATCCGGATCAAATCAAGACCTGGAATGATTTTGTCGCCGCCGGAAAGAAAGTGAAGAGCAAAACCGGGAAACCGATGATAACCATTGATGTGACCGAATTTTTCGCTTTTTGGCCTCTCATTATTCAGCAAGGATCCGATTATCTCGATGAAAACGGCGAAGTCATACTGGACAACAAAATCAATGTCGAAACGCTGACATTTCTGCACGATCTGATCTACAAGCATCAAATTGCGATTCCTACGCCGGGCGGAGGGCATCATGCGGAGGAGTACTATGGTTTTATGAATCGAGGGGGCGCCGCCTCCGTGATCATGCCCATGTGGTACATGGGTCGATTCACGGACTTTATGCCCGATCTGAAGGGAAAAATGATCATTCGTCCGTTGCCCGCATGGGAAGAAGGGGGATTGCGGTCAGCCGGCATGGGGGGGACGGGCACCGTTGTGACGAACCAATCCAAGCACCCCGAACTGGCAAAGGAATTTCTCAGCTTTGCCAAATTGTCGAAAGAAGGAAATATCAAAATTTGGGAAATCCTCGGTTTCGACCCGATCCGGTGGGATGTGTGGGATGAGCCGGAAATGAAAGCTGACAACAAGTATACGGAATACTTCGGCAAGGGGATTTTCGACACGTTGTTGGAAGTCAAAGATGAAATCAATTCTCCCAACCTCGGAGAGAAAACGCCGTTAGTGAACGGGGTCGTGGGTAGCAATGTGCTCTATCATGCGATCAAAACGAGAGACAAAACGCCTGCCGAAGCGTTAAGAGAAGCTGCGGCGCGGCTGAGGCAGTGATCGGAGGCGGGGATCTTTCCTCAAAAATGGCCTGGGAGGTAAAAAGATGGAACGCGCATCCGTTTCAAGGCCCTCTCGGTTTTCCCTGAAATTCAGGGGCGGAAAGCGGAGAAACAATGTCCTTTTTTCCCAAAAGTACGCTCCTTACATCATGGTCGCCCCGTTTGTCCTCTCCTTTCTTCTGTTTTTCCTGTATCCGATCATCAACACCGTGATAATGAGCTTTCAGGAGATTTATCCTGGGCAAAGAAACTTTGTCGGTCTGGAAAACTACGCCAAATTGCTCAATCCGCAATTTTACACCGCCGTGTTCAACACCGCCGTCTACACCCTGTGGACGCTGATCATATTGATCCCCGTTCCGCTTGTTTTGGCTGTCATCCTCAATTCCAAGTTGACGCCGCTGAGAAGCGTGTTCAGATCGGCCTTGTTCATTCCGGCCCTTACCTCCGTGATTGTGGCCGGGGTCGTCTTTCGTTTGATTTTCGGTGAATCGGAATCTTCGCTGGCCAATGAAGTGATGGCTTTACTGGGCTTTTCACCCAAGCAGTGGATGATGCACTGGAACACCGGCATGTTTCTCATGGTCTTGCTCGCTTCATGGCGGTGGATGGGAGTCAACGTTCTGTATTTTTTGGCCGGTCTGCAGAACATCCCAAAGGAACTGTACGAAGCCGCCGAAATTGACGGAGCCGGCCCGCTCATGAAGTTCTTCCGCATCACGCTGCCCCTGTTAAAACCGGTCACGGTCTACGTTCTCACCATCAGCATATATGGCGGGTTTCGGATGTTCGAAGAGAGTTTCGTCTATTGGCAGAACCACTCGCCGGGGGATATCGGCCTTACCATTACGGGTTACCTCTACATGCAGGGATTTGAAAATTTCGATCTGGGCTTCGGTGCGGCGATTGGCTTGGTCCTGCTGCTGATCGTACTCACCCTCAATTTCATCCAGCTAAAATTTTTCGGCGTGTTCAGCAAGGAGGACGGATGATATGTTCATCGCTGCGGCGGAAAGAAGAGTGATGTTCAGGATTTTTGCAGCGATTCTTTTGACGGGTCTCAGTTTCGTCGCGCTGTTTCCGTTTGTGGCCTTGTTGTTGGCCTCCTTTAAATCCGCGAGTGAATTGATGCGTTTCGGATTGAATCTCCGGCTGGATTTCGACGTATTGAGTCTGAAAAACTATCTCTATCTCTTCACGGAACAAGGGAAAATCTATTGGACATGGTACAAAAACAGTTTGCTGATCACTCTTTTGTTCACGGCGGTATCCCTGTTTTTCTCTTCTCTGGTCGGATATGCCCTGGCTGTATATAACTTCAAAGGAAAAAACACCGTTCTCTTTTTGGTGCTGTTTCTGATGATGATTCCGCTGGAGATTCTGATGCTCCCGCTGTTTGAGGAGATGATCGCATTCCGGCTCGTCGATACGTATTGGGGTGTCATCGTTCCCTTCGCCGTTTCTCCCTTCGCGGTGTTCTTTTTCCGGCAATACGCCGTCAGTCTGCCGAGGGAATTGCTGGATGCGGCGCGGATCGACGGCTGCTCGGAATTCGGAATCTACCTCCGAATCATGAGTCCCTTGATGATCCCGGCTTTTGGAGCCATGGGAATTTTGCAGGCATTGCACAGTTGGAATAATTTCCTCTGGCCGCTGGTCGTTCTCCGCACGGACGAGATGTTTACGCTTCCCATCGGCCTCGCCGGGTTGTTGACCCCTTACGGAAACAACTACGATGTTTTGATTTCCGGCGCCGTTCTAACCGTGGTTCCCATCATCATTCTGTTCTTCCTGTTCCAACGGTATTTTATTTCCGGGCTCACCATCGGGGCGGTCAAGGAATAAGGCCTTGGAGACGGTTTGGAGAGCATGGCAGGCTTTTTTCCGGATTTCTGCGGTCTGATTCGATGTGCGGTACCGGAATGGAGGGAAAACCATGACCGACCGGTTGAAGGCAACGATGGTGATCGACAGGGAGTTCCAAATCTCGGCCGTTGACCCGAGGATTTACGGTTCGTTTATCGAACACCTCGGCAGGGCCGTGTACGGAGGGATTTATGAACCGGACCATCCCCTTGCCGATGAGCGCGGTTTTCGGACGGATGTGATGGAGCTGGTCAAGCAGTTGAACGTGCCGATCATTCGTTATCCGGGGGGCAATTTTGTATCAGGCTATAACTGGGAAGACGGCGTGGGACCTGTTGATAAGAGACCGCGCCGGCTGGAGCTGGCTTGGCGGTCCATTGAGACGAACCAGGTGGGAACCAACGAGTTTGTGGAATGGGCCAAGTCGGTGAACAGCGAAGTGATGATGGCCGTCAATTTGGGAACCCGCGGAATTGACGCCGCCAGAAACCTGGTGGAATATTGCAACCACCCGGGCGGCACATACTGGAGCGACCTGCGCATTTCCCACGGATACAGGAAGCCGCATCGCATCAAAATATGGTGTCTGGGGAACGAGATGGACGGACCGTGGCAGATCGGTCACAAAACCGCGGAGGAATACGGGCGCTTGGCGGTTGAAACGGCCAGAGCGATGAAAATGGTCGATCCGGAGATTGAGCTGGTTTCTTGCGGTAGTTCCGGTTCCTCGATGCCCACGTTTCCCGAGTGGGAAGCGGTCACGCTGGAACACACGTATGATGAGGTGGACTACATCTCGCTGCATTCATACTATGGAAACCGAAACAATGATACCCCCAGCTTTTTGGCGAAATCCCTGGACATGGATCAATATATCCGCACTGTGATTGCTACCTGCGATTATATCAAGGCGAAAAAGCGGAGCAAGAAGACCTTGTATCTCAGTTTTGACGAATGGAACGTTTGGTACCACTCCAATGAAGCGGATAAAAATATCGAGCCGTGGTTGGTGGCTCCGCCCCTGCTGGAGGATGTCTACAATTTTGAAGATGCTTTGCTGGTCGGATGCATGTTGATCACCCTTTTAAAGCATGCGGATCGCGTGAAAATCGCCTGTCTGGCGCAATTGGTCAATGTGATTGCCCCCATTATGACGGAAAACGGCGGGAAGGCTTGGAAACAAACCATCTATTATCCGTTTTTGCATGCTTCCACTTATGGAAGAGGAACTGTGCTCAATCCGGTTGTTTCCTCTCCCAAGTACGATTGCGCCGAATTTACGGATGTTCCCTATCTGGAATCGGTTGCCGTATACAATGAAGAGCGCGAAGAATTGACGATTTTTGCGGTGAACCGCCATCTGGCCGAACCGCTTCTGCTTCAATGCGATGCCAGAAGTTTTGAGAATTACCGGGTCATCGAACATATCATCCTGGAACATGAGGACTTAAAAGCGGTCAACACGGCGGAGGAAGAGCGGGTCAAACCCCATCACAACGGCAACGCCGAAATGAGGGAAGGAATGGTGACGGCCAGTCTGCCCAAGGCGTCCTGGAATGTGATTCGATTGAAGCGAAAGAAGCCTTGATCTGTGGATCTATGCTTACGGAATCGGGGGGCTCTTCGGGCGCTTTGGAAAGGTCCCGGCCCCGGAATGAGAAGGTTCCATACGAGGGAAGAGCGGGATTTTTGGATGGGAGTGACCTGTGCCTGCGTCCGAAGGGACTTCCTGTGAATGCAAACCCTGCCGAAGGCAGGGTGAGATTGATGACAAACCCCCTGGCTCTTTTCGCAAGAAAAGCGCCAGGGGTTGCATGTTTATGGGAAATAAACAGATAAAGGAAATTAGATTTGGTAAATTAGGCGGATCACAAAGCCTTTTCCTCTCTTCGAGAGGAGCAAGGCCATTTTTTTGATGTTTTGAGCCACGGCAATAAGGAGGCATTGCTCTCTGACTTTGGCAAGCCCCCTGTAGCGTGCATAACGAAGCCCATGAAGTTCTTTGGCGTCAGCGAAGCTGCGCTCAATGGTCTGACTCCGTCGTTTATACAGTTGTTTGCC